>CAZEWB010000225.1:0-6284 GCA_964515655.1 uncultured Bacteroidales bacterium | reverse complement strand
TGTGTTGGGTGTGTTTGGTGTGTTTTGTTGTAAAAGTATAATCCGGACCGAATACCTCCAGCGCTGTTGCTGTGGTAATTATTTTGGTGACAGACGCAGGACATAAACTTGTTTCTGCTTTGTGCTGTAAAAGGGTATCTCCGCTGTTCAGGTCAACAGCCAGAAGCGAAACAGAAGCATTCTTCATTGATTTTCCTGACAAAAATGTACTCAATTCCTGCTTCTGCGAAAAAGCAAAAACAGAGCTCAGAACCATTATCAGCACTGTCATTAACTTTAAAACAGTCAGGGTTGATCTCATAGTGATTTTTCCGGCTTCTTTCATATTTCAAATAAACGATTTTTATCAGTAAATTGCAAAAAAAACGAGAGTGGATATTCAGGTAAAACGTTTTTATCTTTCAGTGGTATTCCCGGGTCTCTTCCTGTTGTTGCTCTGGCTCATAAAAACCATTGAGATCACTATGGATATCGACTTCTCTTCGCTTGGGATCTACCCTTTACGCATTTCAAGTCTTATAGGTATTGTTGCATCCCCTCTCCTGCATGGCAATCTTGAACATTTAATGGCAAACTCATTCACACTTTTTATACTTTTTACCGGCTTGTTTTATTTTTACCCTCCTGTGGCATTGCGTGTTTTTATTTTTATTTATCTAGCAACCGGACTGTGGGTGTGGTTCGGAGGAAGGGCCGGATACCATATCGGAGCAAGTGGTATAATATACGGTCTGGCTGCTTTTCTTACTGTAAGCGGAATGATCCGAAACCATGTCCGCTATATGGCACTATCACTTGTAATAATTTTTTTTTACGGCGGAATGCTCTGGGGATTACTTCCGGGACAACCTAACATATCATGGGAATCGCATTTGCTCGGAGGTATTGCAGGTGTTGTAATGGCAGTATATTTCAGAAAAGTAAAGATCGGACCTGATGTTCCTCTTTTCCCGGACTATTCTCAAATGGATGATGATGACGCGGGACTTCCATGGCAGGAAGAACAGAGCGGGAAAGAGAGCGGAGAATGAGGGGTTCAGGCTTGCGCCAGAGGTGACAGGAGTCCAGTCGGCAGTCGGCAGTCGGCAGTCTTCAGTCGGCAGTCCTCAGTTGGCAATGGCAGTTGGCAATGCCCATGCACATGTCCAACTCTACTTCCGACTTCCGGCTTACAACCTCCGACACCTTGATACTGTCAGATCGTGAAATTGCATTTGAATTATTAATTCTACTTTCACTAACTTTACGATGTGAAATATGCAGTAATCGATATTGAGACAACCGGAGGAAGTCCCAAGAAAGACAAGATAACCGAGATCGCCGTTATAATATTTGATGGTGAACGTATTGTTGAGGAATTTGTCAGCCTGGTGAATCCGGAATGTCCCGTTCCATACTACATCAGCAGGATGACAGGAATTACAAATGCGATGGTTTCGAAAGCGCCAAAGTTCTATGAGATAGCAGCAAAGATCGTCGAGATAACTGACGACTGTATTTTTGTCGGACACAACGTTCATTTCGACTACAATTTTGTGAAGGAGGAATTCCGTTCTCTTGGCTATCACTACCACCGTGAGACCATGTGTACTGTGCAGATGAGCCGGAAATACATTCCCGGAAAAAGGTCGTACAGCCTCGGAAATATCTGTGCCGAACTGGGTATAAACATAACCGGACGGCACCGGGCAGCGGGAGATGCACTTGCTACCATTGAACTGATGAAATACATGCAGAGCAACGGCAACGGAATCTTTGAGGGAAAACTGGTAAGTGCTGGTATTCGTAATATCCCTTCGAACTGGCATCCCGGCATCGACCTGAAATCGATTGATGCAGTTCCCGACTCTGTTGGCGTTTACTATCTGCTGGACGAAAAGAACGACATAATCTACATCGGCAAAAGCCTTCACATGCGTTCGCGCATATACGAGCACCTGCGCAACACAGGCAGACGAAGGTCATGCGATATGTCGTCGAAAATAATTACAGCAGGTTACGAATCCACCGGAAACGAACTGATGGCCCTTATCCTCGAATCGGCCGAAATAATAAAGCACAAACCACTTTATAACCGGGCAGGGCGCGGTAATCCTTTCACATGGTGCATCACTACAAAGATAAATAAGGAGGGTTATATTATTTTCCGCGCCACATCCAAACCAGACGAAGATGAAGAAATTGTGACCGGATTCGAAAAACGTGAAAGGGCACACGAATTCCTCGACCAGATAATTTACGATTATGGTCTTTGCCAGAAGTTATCTGGACGACATACAGGCAAGGGAGCATGTTTTCATTTCAGCATCAACCAGTGCCGTGGAGCCTGTACCGGGAAAGAGACACCTGAAAGTTATAACGAAAGAGCAACAAAGTTCCTCGAATCAGACACATTCGATTACAGCGATTTTTACCTTTTCCTCAGCGGCCGACACGACGGCGAACATGCAATTATCAAATTCAAAGGAGGACGTTTCTGCGGTTTCGGCTTTTACGAAAAAAAACAGTCACTCGATACAGAACTCATCGACGACCAGCTGCGGTTTATGCCCGAAACAAGATACATCCGCAATGTCATCAGATCGTTTATGAGAGCTAACGATTACAAGGTGATGCATTACAAGGAACAAAATATCCGCAATGAATAATACTGATCGGGTATAAATTCCAATAAACAAGCATCAATCTCAAACAAATTCCAAATTCAAAAAAACAATTTTCAAACAAATACAAAATTCTAAATTCAAAACCAGGCTTCGCCCGACCTTCCATCGTTCCCCCGGGTAAAACAAATAACACACATATAGTATATGGGGATCATGGAAGCGTCGGAAGCTGCAACCGGATATAGTAAGGAATATAGAAATTACTAATCTCCTTCCGACGATTCCATGTCCTCCTTTATATTCGGTGTATACTAAGGCTTGTGTTGTCGGACGATGGAATGTCGGGTAAGCTTTGTTCGACCTTCCGTCGTCACGAAGAGACATGGAAGCGTCGAAACTCTAAACCCGTTTTGAATTTGAAAGATTTGAAATTGGAATTTGTCTGAGTTTTGGAAATTAGGGTTTGGAATTTATTTGAGATTTGAAAATTGAGATTTGGAATTTTAGTTCTCAGCTATTTAAAAACAGATCCTATAGCTCGCCATCGGCAATAAACCCATCTGGTAAGAAATAACTACTTCCTTTTTGGAATTGTTCCAGTTCTCCATAAAGATGTTCTTGTGATTTGTGAGGTTTTGTAATTCGATGGCAAATTCCTGATTCGTTTTTTTACCATTATACCTGAACCCTGCCCTTGCATTTAGTCTGAAGTAATCGTTGTAACGTTTTTCGAAAGCATGTACCCAGTCGTACACAGCCTCGTTTGCGGCAGCGGAAGCAACAGCATCAATAGGAACGTAACGCTGACCTCCGGCATACACTGTCTTGATATCAAACAGGAAAGCGTTTAAATTTTTAACTATTACCTCATATCCCGCAAGAAGATTAAAAACATAGTTGTTATTGAACCTTGAATTCCTCACAACACCGTCATAACCTTTGTATGTCGCTTCAAAAACAGAAGCAGTGGCAAGGTAGTAGAATCCTTTGTTAAGGAATTTTTCAAGAGTAAGTTCAACACCATAGTTCTCGCCCGTACCTTTGTTTATCATGTCCCTGTATACCTCATATCCGTAATCGCCGCCGGTTACAAGAAATGAGTACCGGGGATTCTGTTCGGCAATCGGCACGTTGTAAATGTACTGGTAATATGTTTCAACTTTTATCCTGTGATTTTTTCCTATAAGATAATCGTATGCCAGCACAATGTGATTGCTTTTGGAAAAGCCTAGATCTTCGTTTGTTGCTTCTAATGCCATACCCAGGCTGTCTATCAGTTCTTTTATATAATGTACTGCTTTAAGTTGTGTCTGGCTGTGCATTCCGAATCCGATGCTGACCTTCTGCCTTTCATGAAAAGACCACTGCAGCGATGCCCTGGGTTCAACAGAGTGCGAGCCGTTAAAAGGGAAATACATTCCATGAATGCCGGAAGTAAGAGTCAGATAACCGTTGAACTTATGCTGCCACTCTCCGTACGCCCTTATAAGCGTCGGGTTGCCCTTTGCATCAATATAATTAATGTAACTCTGTATACTTGTATCGTAAGCCTTTCCGCTGTATAGGATATCGAAATAATCGAATATAACACCCGTGTGAAAGAAATTCTTACTGCTCACCTTTTTTGAATACGAAGTAGATGCCGAATATTTTAATTCCATTAATTTTTCTATCACCTGTGAAAAATCAATACCGTACGATAGATCTGTGTATTCAGTTGAATTCGACACCCCCGTGATACTAAATGATGTTGTTAGTTTTCCATGGTTCTTAAAATAATAAAGGTAATTGATGCCTGTTACACCCATATTGTTTCTTAAATAAAGGTCGCTGCCACTTAGGCCATAACTTGCTGAATCGCCTTTACTGTCCAGCAATTCTATAAAACTCATTCCACCCAACCCGAATACAGAAATTTTGCCATAATTTTTAATAGGAATATTCACTTTAAAGGAACCGTCCATATACCTCGGTATCGCGTTACCGGTACCAAAGTCAAATCCCATAGCATATAATACATCCATTGTACTGTACCGGAGACTGACAAGATACGATGCGCTGTGTTTTTCCGAAAAAGGTCCTTCTACATCCAGTTCAAAACCATTGAAACCGACCTGGCCTGTGAACTCATGCCTTTCATTATTACCATTGCGCATGTTAAGGTCAAATGCCCCGCTTAATGCATTACCAAAGGAAGCAGGAAATGCGCCGGAATAAAAGTCGGACTGCGTAAGTACATTATTATTAAGAATGCTTATTGCCCCTCCTGTTGTACCGAAAGAGGCAAAATGATTGGGGTTCGGGATGTCGACGCCTTCAAGCCGCCATAAAAGGAACTGAGGCGAATTACCACGGATTATTATGTCGTTACGCTGGTCGGACGAAACGGAAACGCCTGCAAAATTGGATGCCATACGTGCAGGGTCGCCCATACTGCCTGCATAGCGTTCGGCCTCTTCGGTGTTAAAAGACCGGGCGCTTATAATTGCCATTTCATTTACCGGCTTGTCTTTACGGGAAGCTGCAGAGACTTCAACCTGCTTAAGCGAAATGATATCTTCCTCCATCTTCACATTTAATATAAGCTCTTTTGCACTGTTAAGAAGGACATTGGAGATCATAACTTTTTTGTATCCAAGACACGAAATTTCGAGACTCACACGTCCCACAGGAACATTTTCGATCTTGTAGTTGCCGTTATTGTCAGTCGTACTGCCAAGTATAGGATCGCTGCCTTTAATTATAATGTATGTGCCCGGCACAGGCAGACCTGTAGATATTTCAACAACCTGGCCTCTTATGGTCTGGGTGCGGACCTCTGTCTGCGCATATGGCAAAAGCGTCTGGACAAGTAGTACTATAAGTAATATTATCCTTTTCATATAATGGGTCAAAAATAATATTTTTAAATATTAAAACATCATTGTCATTCTGAGCGAAGAATCTCTTTGCACTTACTTGATATCCTTCACTACGTTCAGGATGACAAGAAAGGAAGAATGAAAAATTGAGATTTTTAAACAGTCCGGAAACTAACTTATCACATACTTCCCGTCCGCAGCCACAGTTACTTTTGGCAGGGTCTTGTTTTTTTCGAAGTACTGATAGCCCGGCTGAATATTTTTCCAGAAGTCAATATGTTGTTTCAGGTCGGGGAATTTTGTTTCGAAATTGTCCCAATTATCGCCGTCCATCCTGAAGGGGAAAACGTGAACGGGAATATTTGTCTGTCCGTTGTTTCTGGCTTCAACGCCCATGACATATAATTCCTTTATATATTCATCAGTAATAGGAATGCAGCCAATAGTACAACATTTCCCGTGAATATAGATCGCTCCGCCAAGTTTGCCTTTTACCCCGAGCTTTTTGTCCGATTCGTTGGGGTAACTTATTCCCATTGAAAGATAGTAAGTGCTGAACGGATTAAAATGATTAATGGTATAGAAACCTTCGGGCACCTGATAGTCGCCTTCCATACGTTTGGGACCCAGTTCGCCCGATGACGAACAAATGGGAAATGTTCTTACTTTCTGATAGGTCTTATCTTCTTTATTCTTTGCCCATACTTCAAGGACCTTATCGTTTTTAAATACTCTAATAAAAATATTCACCTTTGCCGGTGTGATCCCGTATTTTTATTAGAGTATTCAAAAACAAAACCCAAACACACCCAACACA
>CAZEWB010000224.1:0-6297 GCA_964515655.1 uncultured Bacteroidales bacterium | reverse complement strand
ATATTTCAGCAGTTACCTGAAAAATAAAATTGACGACTTCAACAATAAGAAAGTAAAAGCAATACAAAAAATGATTGACGATGAAAATGGAAATGGCAACGGAGAAGATAAGCCCAATGGCAAACCGAAAATACAAATCAGCGAAAGCGGACTTGAGTTAATTGAAGCGGTTCAGTTTGACACAACGCTTCGCAAAGACGGAGTTTGGACAAGCAATCTTGACTTGGAAGATAAAGCTGGGGTGAAAGAAAAAATCAAAGCAGTTTATAAACTCACTACAGACAAATTCAAAATGAAAATCAGAAACATTTCAGGCGATGAAATAATAATTGATAGTTCCGAAATAAAGAAAAATTAGCCAACGTATTGCCAAGTCCAAACTCGCAACGCTATAACCAAAGGCTTGTCAAATTTTGCAAAGCCAATCAGAAAGATAAAAAATAAAAACCTTCGCCAGACCGTTAAAATTCTACGGATATAAAAAATGAAAGTTGCCATCTTATCACCCATTGCATGGAGAACACCACCTTCAAAATACGGTCCCTGGGAGCAGGTGGCCTCGAATGTTGCCGAAGGGCTGGTTGAAAAAAATGTAGACGTTACCTTATTTGCCACCGGAAATTCGATTACCGGGGGGAAACTGCAATATGTTTCTGAATATGCATACAGCGAAAATCCCGATATGGACCCAAAGGTGTGGGAATGCCTTCATATCAGCCATCTGATGGAACAGGCAGAGAAATTTGATCTGATCCATAACCACTTTGATTTTCTTCCCCTCACTTATTCCGGCCTTATTAAAACACCGATGGTTACTACCATTCACGGCTTTTCATCGCAAAAGATCCTTGAGGTTTACAAAAAGTATAATAGTACTAACTTTTATGTTTCTATAAGTAATTCCGACCGCAGCCCGGAGCTCGGATCCACTGCAACCGTTCACAATGGTATTAACACCAATAATTTTACATTCAGGAAAGAATCAAAAGATTATTTATTGTTTTTTGGGAGGATACATCCCGAAAAGGGCGCTTTCGAATCCATTCAGATAGCAAAGCAAACGGGAAGAAAACTGATAATTTCGGGCCTGATTCAGCATCAGGAATATTTTAACAACAAGATTCTGCCATTCATTAATGATGATGATATTATTTATGCCGGTAATTCAGGAACAAAAGAAAGGGATAAATTATTAGGTGAAGCTTATGCGCTTTTACATCCGATAAGTTTTGAGGAGCCTTTTGGCTTAAGCGTGGCCGAATCGATGATGTGCGGGACCCCGGTCATTGCTTTCAACTTAGGCTCAATGCCGGAATTGATAATTCATGAGAAAACCGGGTTCCTGGTAAATACAGTTGACGAAGCAGCAGAAGCCGTTGGTAATATTAAATCTATCGATAGAAAATATTGCAGGAAATGGGCATTGTCGAAATTCAGCAGGGAAAAAATGACGGAAGGATACCTTGAAGTTTATAAAAATGTTTTGAACCTGCATTGAATATGCTATTTTGTTTGTAACGTTATCCCGGCAAATGTGACAATAAATATTGAATACAAAAATGGAAGAAAATACCATAAAAAAACCTTTGGTCAGAAGAAATAAGACCAAACTTATGCGCGACACTTCACGTGTAATAACACGTGCTCATATCCCCGGCAATACCGAACGCATTCCCAAAATAATCGACAGAGTATTAAATCTGACAGAAAAAGAAGCTGAATATCTGTTGCGAAACGTGAACCGTAGTTTCTCGAACAGGCATAAACACATTGAGAACATTTTTATTGACAATTATATTAAGGTTTTGCAATATGTTGCACATGACCAGACATTAAGCAACGCAAAGAAATTATTGACAGGCGCATACTTTACAATGGAATACTCTGTTGAAGCGGCTGCCCTTTTCAATCCTTCTATCGTTCCGCATCCGGACCAGACAGACGTAGGGCGTGGTAATCTGCGCTTTATCATGAGCCTGAGAGCAACAGGGGAAGGACATATCTCATCAATTGTTTTCCGAACCGGGATTATCCTAAACAATTGTTCTGTTAATTTCGATCCTCTTAATGAATTTGTTGAAACTCCTAAAATCCGCCACGACAAGTTTTACGACCGTCATTTGTTTCACCTGAAACTGAAAGACATGAATGCGTGGAACGATATAAGCGCGGGCATATATAATAAACTACCGGAACGGTTCACTTTCGATGAATTAAAAACAAGTATTACAGGCCTTCATCTGAATCAGAAAAACAGGGTCAATAATGAAGCAATAAAAAATATATTGTGGCTTGCCGACTCCAATTATTTTATAAAGTTCGAAGAAAATAATGAAATTTCAGAACGTGTTATTTTTCCTGTTTCTGCAAGTGAAAGCAGGGGAATTGAAGATGCAAGGTTTGTTCAGTTTTTCGACGACAACGGTGAAATCACCTATTATGCAACTTATACCGCATACAACGGGGTTTGCATTCTCCCGCAACTTTTAATGACACGTGATTTTCTTAATTTCGATATTATTACATTAAATGGCAGGGCCGCCCAGAATAAGGGAATGGCTTTATTTCCGCGTAAGATCAATGGCAAATATGCAATGCTTTCGCGCCTGGACGGAGAGAATAACCATATTATGTTTTCCGATCACCTGCATTTCTGGAACGAGGCAAAGATCATTCAGGAACCGCTTATGCCATGGGAATTTGTTCAGATCGGAAACTGCGGCTCGCCGCTCGAAACAAGCGAAGGCTGGCTGGTACTTACACATGGCGTCGGACCAATGAGACAGTATTCCATCGGTGCAATATTACTTGACCTTGAGGATCCATCAAAGATCATTGCCCGGCTCGAAGAACCTCTTCTTATTCCAAACGAAAAAGAGCGCGAAGGCTATGTTCCCAATGTCGTATATTCCTGCGGTTCTTTGATACATAATAATATTCTGATCATCCCTTATGCCATGTCAGATATAACATCAGGAATTGCAACCGTGGGAGTAAGGGAACTTATTGATTGTATGAGAGGGTGCGGGTGACGGTTTGCGGTATTAGGAAGTTGGCGATTTTGGAGCACAAAACTGTCAACCTGCACGAAAGTTTGATTCGAAAACTGAACTTGTGTGATTTAACCACAGAACCGCCAATTTTTTAAATCCGCTGTTATGCGTTCGTGCTATTTTTTTACAATGTCCTGCATACCTCATAATACCTATATCACAAAAATGGTGTCATCATATTGCCCCGTCAAGTGGTAACATTTTTTCCCGACGCTGAAAATTAAAGTCAAACCCAATCCATCGAGTTCACTTTTCAATTCAAAACCAATTTATAAACATTGGCTTTGCCATTTGCTGTGACCATTATGAAATAAACCCCCGATGAAAGATAATTACCATTAGTATTTTTCCTTGACCAAGCGATTTCATGCATACCGCTTTCGGGTGTATCGTTGTAAATTCCGGAAATAAATTGACCCAATGAATTAAACATTGTGATTTTCAAAGAACAATTATTTTCATTAGAAAAAGTGAAAATTGCCTGGTCTGAAACTGGATTCGGAAATATTTTAAAATCAGTTATAAAACCTACCCCATCTGCAATTACCGGCTGATAATTCAGTGTTTTCGTAGACCAAAATCCTCTTCCATGTGTAGCAGCTCGCAAGGTAGTATCTGATTTTTGAAAATGCATGTCCTGCACAACAGTAATTGGTAAACCCTGATTAAAATTGGTCCAGGAAATACCACCATCCATAGTAATGTGCACACCTAAATCTGTTCCTACATAGTAACAATCCTGCAAAAAAGGATCCACCACCAAACAATTTGCAGGAACAGAAGGAAGATCTCCAGTAATATTGATCCAAGAATCGCCTTTATCCAAAGATTTCCAAACTTGAAGACCTACAGAAAAACGGGAACGCGTAGCATACAAAACGCCTTCCTGAAAAGGATCCGTTTCTAAATCGGTAATTTTATTTCCTGGACTCGGCACCTGTACCCAATTTAGTCCACCATCTGATGATCTGTAAATTCTGCCTACAGAAAGAGCAGGATCATTTGCTGCATAAATTATATCAGGATTGATTTTATCAAATGCAAATGTGATGATATAATTTTTGTATGATACCGAATTCCATGTATAACCCGAATCTATGGAACGATAAATTTCAGTGTCAGTAGCTGAAAATAAAATTTCTGGATGTGATGGATGAATCGCAATAGGTGTAACAAAAAAATTGGAACCAGTTATGCCCACATTGATAGATTCATGTGTAACACCCCCATCGGTTGATAGCATTCTCTTCTGAAATAATTCGGTAGTATACATTCTATTTTCATTGTTCGGATCAATGGCACATGCAAAACCATCTCCATAGGTAAATTGAAACCATAAAGAAGATGTATCTAAATTTTTATTCACCCAAATTCCATTATCCTGTGTTCCTCCAATTGCTACATTTCCATTTGAAGCTGCCGAAACTGCATAATAGAATTGCGTCGTCACTAAATTGTTATTCGCAAGAAGCCAAGACCAACCACCGTTATTAGATTTATAAACACCACCGTCACCAAACATAAAAAGTTTAGAAGGTAAAGATGGATGAATAGCAATTTGATGAACATCTACATGTGTATATGGTGGAGATTCCTGCGGTGAATAATCCCAATAATCCCATGAATTACCCCCATCCACAGAGCGATAAGTATAAATCCCTGCTGCGTAAACCAGATTGGGATCGATATGCGAAACTTTTATCACATTGGCATACCAACCCTGACAAACATCATCGTAAGGCGGAGCATAACAATAGAAATCATATTGGAAAGGCATCAATGTCCAATTCGTTCCTCCATCAATCGTTTTATAAAGTCCCTGTAATTTTCCAATATTCACATTTGATGAGGGATAAGAAACTGCTGCATAAATAACATCTGGAAAACTATCACATAAACTTAAACATGTAAATCCAATTTGATTAGATCCTGGTAAACCATTTGTCATAGGCTGCCATGTATTTCCGCTATCAGTTGATTGGTAAATTCCTCCAATAGAAGTTCCATAATTTTGCAAGGACGCATAAATATTAGATGGAAACTGGGGATTAATTATCAATGATGAAGCCGTGCCCACTAAAGTTTGCGTCCAAGTGTCACCTTCATCGGTAGAAACATAAACTCCAAATGTAGTAGCGAGATAAACACGATTTGTTTGAACGGGATCCCAAACCAAATTGAGACAAGCGAATTTCAATGAATCTGCAACATTCAAACTAGTTAAATTCCATGTGAGTCCTGCATCATAAGATTTTAAAACTCCAATTCCATATTTGAACCATGAACTTAAAAGATACCCCTCGCCAGTTCCGATTAACATTTTATTTGGATCCTGTGGATGAATTGCAATTGCTCCGATAGCGCATGATGGGACATTATCTGTCATGGCCTGCCAATCGTCTCCTGCATTATTTGTTTTCCATAAACCACCTGTTGCAGCACCAGCCCAAAGCTCATCGGGATATTGCGGATTGAACGCATAAGAAATCATTCTCCCGCCTTGGTTGACCGGACCATGAGATTTCCATTCGGCTACAGGAATACTTTTATTTTGAGAGAAGAAACGTGTCTCCATCTTCACAAATTCATTCCAACGATGCAATTCCTCATTTTTCAAGGTTGAATCATTTTTTACTTGAGAAAACCAATTAATACGATTTTCTTGTTTTCCTTCTTTATGGATTTTGTCCGAAGAATTACGATTGTAAAAGGAGGAATCCGGTTGAGCGAAAATAACTGATGAAAATATTAGTTGAAGGAGAATGAAAAGTGAATTGGATAAAACGGACAAAGTATCCAGTCCCCGCCGATCTAAATTGACCACCTTCCGCCGGTGAAGAAAATCAGTCTCCGCCGGTTCAAATTGACCACCTTTCACCGGAGCAAATTGACCACCCCCTGAACGATAATTTTCTTGCTTGTTAGCAGGCATTCTTGATTTGTTTGCTTTGTACAAATTTAATCATAAATGTCAAATAAACTAATTAAAATGAGAAACTGTTTTGAATTATTATAATAAGTTGATAATTAACAATAAAAAGTTTATAACTATTTGTCAATCATCTGGCAAGTCGGACAATTAATTGTATCTTAATGATTATTAACCAAATAATTCATTTCGATATGAGAAAATACCCGGAATAGCACGTAACAAGCCGATAACCTCAACTCGTTAATGTTATATTTACCCTGATAGTAACAAATTGTTTATTTTTGTTAGTATAACGAAGGGTTTAACCTTTTT
>CAZEWB010000223.1:324-6309 GCA_964515655.1 uncultured Bacteroidales bacterium | reverse complement strand
AGTATTATTATTTTACGTTCGAAGATCTCAGGAAAATTCGGATTAGTAGAAGTGGCCGGGGAAGAAATAGTTCCGAATATATACGATGCTATCGAATACTGCGATATCGACAGATATGACAGTTATTACTATGTGGTAAAACTCAACGGTAAATACGGACTGATTGACGCCAATAATGTAATACGTATTCCTATCGAATACGATTACTTTGAATATGTTTTCTCGTGGATGCAGATATCGAAAAACAAGCTTTACGGATTTCTGGATGACTCTCTCCGTCTCGCTATCCCATGCAAATACGAAGAAGCAGATGACCTGGGGGACAATTATGCAATAGTCAAATATAACGGGAAAAAGGGTGTGATAAACCGGGAAGACAGATTCCTTATAAAAGCAGCCTATCAGGATATTAAATACTGCGATATCCCATGCTTTAAAGTCATGGATAATTCATTATGGGGAATTATGGATACAACAGAAAAATGGATATTTGAACCCCGTTTTTCATTTATTGATGAAATATGGAAAAACTCCACCTGCGCTGTAAAGAAAGAAAAGAAATGCGCATTGGTGAATTATAAAACCGGGGAAAGAATGTGTGATTTTATCTACGACGATATTTCGTACCTCAGCATTAGTGACTACGCAGTGGTAAAAAGAAATAATAAAACGGGTTATCTTGACCGGAACGGTAAAGAAGTGATCCCCTGCGAATACGACAACCTGACAATGTTTGCATATAACAACCTGGTTACAGCCGAAAAAAACGGGAAATATGGTTATATAGACGTGGCCAATACGGTAAAAATAGATTTTCAATATGACGATGCCCTTCCTTTTAATGTGGGATACGCCAGGGTTTGCAAATCAAAAAACTGGGGAATAATTGACACTACAGGAAAAGCAATTTCTCCTTTCGAATATGATAAGATCACATTTACCGACGAAAAGTACGCCATAGCGATAAAAGGGGGAAAATACGGGTTAATAAAACTAAATGGAGAAATCATACATCCATTTGAATACACTCTTATAGAAGACTCCTACAAAGCTTTCAGATATGAAAAAGGTAAAAAGGAAAGAGATTACTGGAAGAAATAAACCCGGGTTACCCCCTTTTTAAGACCCAAATTTCGAACCCCAAAACCAAACACACCCAACTCAAGCCCCAAGGGACTGTTCCCTGAAATTTGGGGCTTGGATCTTGGAATTTGGGGCTTGGATCTTGGGTCTTGGGTCTTAATAATTTGTCTATTGATTATTGACAAAGTTATTTCAGTTGCAACGCCACGAGCACAAAGTCATAATCTACCCAGACCTCATCTTTAAGGAATGAATCCGAGATTTCATCCAGGTTTATCCCGTTGCATTTTTTAACTAACAACTGGCCAGAATTTGAATCCTGGTTAATGACCTGGTAATAGGAAAATGTGTTCAGAACCGGTATTTTAAAGTAACGGAAAAGTTCAGTTCCCTCTTTCTCATAGAACTTATCTATCTTACGGAGTATCTTTAAATTTTCCCTGGCTGCCTTACCAGCCTCCTTTTTGCTCTTTTTCTTTAAGTCCGTTTCAAAACAAGGCTCATAAATACTTCCGGAAAATCTTTCATCAATTAACTTTTTGCTAAGAACAAGTTTTCTTTTCATAACCATGGTTTTTTAATGATATAAAAATAAGGAAAAAAGAGGAAGGGGGGAAAAAAAGGTTTGTTGTATCACTTTACCCTATTAATTAATCTTTGCCATAGAACAATCTCATTACCACAAAGAACTCATTTACTTTTAATTAGTTTTCAACATTTTTAAATATTCGAGTATTATATGGATTATCTTTGGTGTAAATAAATACTTTGCACTATGGGAGAAATATTTAAAAACATTCAAATCTGGGTAAAAGATAATCCAACCTTTGCAACTATACTGATACCTATATTGGTTTTCTTTTTAGGTTTATTATTTCAAGGGGCATTTTATGCCATAAGAAAACACAATGAAAGACGGAACAAAAGAGAATCTATTAAAAATATGTATATTGATACTTTAAGGAAACTAAAAAAGAGAATAATACAAATTGAGAATTTAATTCCTATGTTATCAATTAATTATCCACCTGGAGTTAAGAGTATTAATGTTTCAAATATTACATATGCTGATTTTATAATACAACAAGATATTGATAATATTTATAATGCTCATATTAATCATTGTTTAATTTACAATTGGGTTTTTAGAAAAGTAAATAAAAATAGAATTAGAGCAATTGACTTCACAATATCAGTTTTAAAAGCACTAAAAGATAATGCATCAAAACAATTTAAAATGATAGATTCTTTTAATGCTGAAAGGAATTTATTATTCAAAGAACTTAATAAAAAGTTTCTTGAGATGCATAATTATTGGTATGATTACCAACTTGAATTGAATCGTTCAAAAGAAATGCATTCAAAAGAAATGTCTATAAGAAAAGAGTATATTCTGGCTGTTCAAGAAGTTTTTGTAGGATTTGATGCTGAAAACAAAAAATACTCTAAAAGAAAAGATAGAAAAATTGAAACTATTAAAGACTTTATTATTGATAAACTAATAGAGATTCATAAAGAATATAAAGATACATCTATAAAAGATTTTAAAAGATTATTTGTTCAAGTAAATATTGCATATAATAATTGTGAAGATATGTATGAAATGTATTCTGCTATATGTACTCACAATGTATCTATACATAAAGACGCACAAAGGTTATTGAGAAAGTGTTATCAAATATTATATGGGAAAATATCTCGTTTTTAAAATGTAACTTTCATTTTCTATTATCTTTGCTGAAATTTAAAGACTTAGAACAATGACAACAGAAGAAATTATTATTTATTGTTGCTGTGAAGCAGCAAAGGAATCAAACAAAGTTTGGGGAATGTCTTATGAACTTGCTTCAATTGTTGTTCCTGTTCTCATTTTTATTTTAGGGCTATTATTTCAGTATTTATTTTATGCCATTAAAAGATATTTTGAAAGAAATAATACAAAAAATACATTCAATAATATTATTAAATCAATAATAAATAATTGTTCATTAAATTCAAAATATTCAAAGAATCTATATGATAAACTTGACTTTAGTACTTTTTATGATTGCAGTTTGCCAACATCAAGAATAACCTTCGTTGATAATATTTTTCAATTAGATTTTTTTAAAGTAAATGACGCTTATAATCACAGCAATTTTCTTATTTGTAATAAGAAAAAAAGAGTGATTAAACCTAAAGCATATAGCATTATGTGGGATGATTTTGAATCGTTGAAATATCTGAATAATATTTATTTAAAAGATTTTGACAATTTCAATGATGATTTCCAAATACTACAAAATAAATTTAATACTGAATGGGATAAATTTCTTGTAAAAAAAACAGATATGTATAAAGCAATATGTAAAAATCCCCAAGATAAGTACTATACAGAGATAATTAATGTTATAAAGGAGTTTTCGGAAAAGAAATTTCCAAATGAAATAAATAGCATATATCCAACATATCATAACCTTATTATTCAATTGTTAAAAGTAAATAATGATAATGTTTCTGTTGATGTAGAAATACATAAAATCCTTTTAGAATTAGAGAATATATACAAAGGAGCCGATAAGTTGATTGCATATTATAACAACAGATTCTTTCAATATTACTTAGCGTTTCATCAATCAGAAAGGTTATTAAAGAAATGTTATAAATGTATTAATTAAATACATCAAAAGCAAATTCAATAATTTCATATCTTGTTCAACCTTCTTCTCCAGAAGTTCAATAATCTTTTCCCTCAGTTCTTTCTGGACAACAGTAAAGACTTCAAATTGAGGCCTTATTTTATTTGCTTTCACAATATACTTACACAAAAATATTTCCAGTCTCTATTTGTTGGTATCCCAGTCTTGCAGGAATTGCTATTATTATTTCAGTGTTTCGAAGAGGCCACAATTTGTGTCCAATTCATTTTTCTCAGTTTCAGCTTTTAATAATTCTGCCGGTAAGTTACTACACTCATAAAAAAAGCGCGTAATTGCCCATGCCCGTGCCCACGCTATTGGCCGGATGACGCCTCCGTACATGCCCTCCCCAACCTTTAGTGTAAGCAACATGCCATTTCCTCATTCTCGTCTCTCATTCTCCGCTCTGCTTAACCCAGCCCGGTCATGCCCCCCGCAATGGTTTTAAAAAAGAGTGGGTCACTCTGAGCCCGCCTACTTCTACCTATCTTTTCTCTGAAAACTTAATGGCAGTGTCGAAGAGTGTGCGTGGGGAAGAGGGGAAAAGCAGCCGTGCTTCGACAAGGCCATATTACAACAACTATAGTAATTCTATCAAGCCGGCCTTCCTTCGCTTAACTCAGGAGTTCCACTCAGCATGACTGCTTTTTTTGTGGTGTGTTGTTTGTCCTAAATCTCCAAGATCTTAAACAATTTGTTTACGATAACAATAGTTTTAAGATCTTGGAGATTTGTGACCTTAATGCCCGTGCCCCCGCTATTGGCCGGGTGACACATCCCACATGCCCGCGCAGTCGCCCGGTCATGCCCCCCGCGACAAAATTCAAATTCCAAGACCCAAATTCCAAGACTCAAATTCCAAGGGGACTGTCCCTTGGGGCTTGAGGCTTGGGGCTTGAGGCTTGGATCTTGAGACTTGGGTCTTTATGTTACTCACAGATCCCTCCTCAGATCATCTGTCTTTACCCCGTTCTCGTTCCAACCGGCCTGGCGAACAACGCGGTTATCGGTGAATTTGTACAGTGTTTTCATTTTGCCGTTCTCGTGGAAATACTTCCATGTGCCTTTGCGGTCGCCGTGATTGTAGAGTTCGAATCCCGCAAGTTTTCCCGAAGGGTATAATTTTACCCACAGGCCGTCTGATTTTCCGTTATTGTATTTTCCGTACATTTCTATCTTTCCGTTCTCGTGCCATGTCATAAAATAACCCTGACGTACACCGTGATTGAACTGGAACAAAGACTGGAGTGTGCCGGTCTCGCTGTAAACAACGGTTCTGCCATCGGCAAGGCTATCGGGTGTTTCTTCCCTTACAATGCGCAGAACATTTCCCAGGCCCCATCCTGCATATATAAAAGTGCTGTCGTGAAGCAACCTCACTGATTTTACACGGCCATCTGAAAAATACTGTTGTGAGATACCTGTTGAAACTCCGTTCCTGTATTCAGTATTGAATATCAGTTTTCCATTCTGGTGATATCTTCTGAATATGCCGTTCTTAAGCCCGTTCCTGAACTCCGCTTCGAGAATAAGGACACCGTTCTCGTCCTTTCTTACGCAATATCCTGTATATGGCTTGCCATCGGCGCCGTACCATATACCTGCATGTTTTTTCAGGTCTTTAAAATTGGCTTCCTGTGTACATGAGAACAGCAGCAATACAGAAAACAAAACAAGGACATTAAAGATTTTCATCAGCATTACGTTTAAAGATCCATACTACATTCTTAGAAACAGGTTTATATGTAAACACAGCCGTATCTCTTACAAATATGGACTTGTTATCGAGAATATCAACAACACCGATTGGTGTATAGTTCTTTCTTATGCTTTCGTCCATCCACTTAAAGATAGTATCGGGCGATCCCGGTTCAACAAGCCACGATGTATTTACATTTGAATAGACATATATTGCAGGTTTTGCAGAATCTATCTCGTTTATCATCTCCAGCTGCATCTTCTGCGCATGCTCCATCTTCTTCACCATTTCATAAGTGAACAGGTAACCGGTAGCAGAGCGGAGTCCTGTGTAATAGTACAACTGTGCTTCGGAGCCGAAGACGGCCAGTTTGTCGTCATCTTTAGTGTTTTGTTTAATAAAATCGGCAATTTGCCTGGAATCGGCAAAAGGATTCCCCCTGTATATCTCGCGGGATATCTTTTCGACCTTTGTGCTGAAATATAATTTTCTGCGTTCTCCTATAGGGAACAGAACTATCAGTAT
>CAZEWB010000223.1:0-314 GCA_964515655.1 uncultured Bacteroidales bacterium | reverse complement strand
TTGCAGCCACAGGTCCAGCCTTTCCCATAAGTTTCCCTGATACGCCGTAGAGCCAGCTGACGGAGTATCCCGCAAACAGGGCAACTGCCGGAAGAAATACAATAAAATAATGATTACGGAAATAATAGCCTGGAACAACTGTAAGGAAGGTGAAAATTGCAAAGGCAGTCAGTATCTGTTTTTTGTCTTTCGGCACATCCTTAGCCCGCCAGAAAACAATAAGTCCGAACAATGAAGCAAGCCACCATGCGGTAAATGCGCCGATCACCATCGGGAATATCATTCTAAAACCAACACCAAACACACCCAACACA
>CAZEWB010000222.1:0-6366 GCA_964515655.1 uncultured Bacteroidales bacterium | reverse complement strand
TGTGTTGGGTGTGTTTGGGGGTTTTTTTGCCCTCTATAAAAATGATGCAGAAATCCAGAAAATTGCTGTTAAGATCAATGAGTTAAAAGCATCTTTTGATGGAGTAAATGAGACACTTACTGATGATCAGTTTAAAGCAATATCTGCTAAAGTAGAATCTATCCGAAACGATTGGGTAAAATAATCTAACTGCTCCAGCTTTCACGGTCAAGGCTCCTGTACTGAATTGCTTCGGCAACATGATAAGATTTTATTAATGCGCTTTTTTCAAGGTCGGCTATAGTCCGCGACACTTTCAGTATCCTGTCGTATGCCCTTGCCGACAAACCAAGTTTTATAATTGCAGTCTTAAGGAGTTGCCGGGAAGCTTCATCGAGTTTGCAATACTGGCGGAGCTCCTTGCTCGACATCTGGGCATTGCAGTAAATACCTTTCACTCCCTTAAAGCGTTTCATCTGTATCTTCCTGGCACGGCTAACCCGTTCCCTTATCTTTGCGCTGCTTTCCGCTTTTACGCTTTCGCCCGAAATCTTATCGAAAGGAACAGGAACAACTTCGAGATGAATATCTATCCTGTCTAACAGCGGACCGCTTATCCGGCTCAGGTAACGCTGAACATTTGCAGGTGAACAGACACATTCCTTTTCGGGATGATTATGGAATCCGCAGGGGCAGGGGTTCATGGACGCTACAAGCATAATGCCCGCAGGGTAGGCGACAGAGAACTTTGCACGACTGATAGTAACGACCCTGTCTTCCAGCGGCTGACGCATCACTTCAAGAACAGTGCGTTTAAATTCGGGAAGTTCATCAAGAAACAAAACCCCGTTGTGAGCAAGCGATATCTCGCCCGGCTGAGGATATGTGCCACCACCGACAAGTGCCACATCGGAAATTGTGTGATGAGGAGAACGGAAGGGACGCAAGGTGATCAGTGAAGTGTTCCTTTCGACCTTGCCGGCAACGGAATGTATTTTCGTGGTCTCTATCGCTTCTTCAAGAGTAAGCGGCGGAAGTATTGTGGGAAGGCGTTTTGCAAGCATGGTCTTTCCCGCTCCCGGAGGACCTATCATTATAATGTTATGGCCACCTGCCGCTCCGACCTCAAGCGCACGTTTAACGTTTTCCTGTCCCTTTACATCACTGAAGTCAACAGGATAAGAATTATATGTTTTCTCAAATTCTTCTTTGATATTGATGTGGTATGGTTTAAGATCGCCTTCTCCCGAAAGGAATGCAGCGACTTCGGCAAGATTGTGCGCACCATAGACCTCTATTCCTTCCACCACAGCAGATTCACGCACATTTGCAAAAGGAACTATAACTCCTTTAAAACCTTCATCGCGGGCTTGAATAGCAATCGGCAACGCTCCCTTTACTGATACAAGCGACCCGTCCAGCGAAAGTTCCCCAAGAAGCATGTACTTGTCAATTGAAGTTCCGGAGATCTGGTCAGATGCAGCCAGAATTGCAATTGCCATTGGCAGGTCAAGTGCGGAGCCTTCTTTGCGGATATCAGCAGGAGCAAGATTTATCACAAGCTTATTACCATGCATCCTGTACCCGCTGCTTTTGAGCGCCGAGTCTATACGCTGCCAGCTTTCCTTTACGGCATTGTCGGGCAGACCGGAAAGATATTGCTTGATACCACTGGAAAAGCAATTGACCTCAACGGTTATTGTTATCGCATTTATGCCATATACAGCGCTGGAATATGCCTTAACGAGCATTGAATTATTATTTCAGGCTCAATATTAGTGAATTGTAGCAATTAATCAAAATACACATAAAATATTATACTTGAAATGGTATAATTTGTAGAATTTTTGTTAATGGTTTATGGGTTGGGCAACTGGTTTCTGGTTACTGGTTACTGGTTACTGGTAACCAGCCACCAGTAACCAAACCCTAAAATGATAGCCCTATGACTTAACCAGATGCTCAACCTTTCAACCTATAACCTGATAATCCAATCGATGCGGAAATTTATACTGTTTGAAGCATTACTCATACCTTAATGCATCTATCGGGTCAAGACGCGAAGCTTTGATGGCTGGTATTATACCTGCTGAAATGCCGACCACAAAGCATAACAACAGACCACCTATTATCCATAACCACGGAACAATAAAGGGGCCTTCGGTAAAAACAGCAATTATATTTCCGGCCAGAATTCCAAGAATGATACCAAGTACCCCTCCAAGCTGGCAGATAAATACCGACTCAAGAAGGAACTGCTGGCTGATGGTTTTGTTTTCAGCGCCTAATGCTTTACGTGTCCCGATCTCGCGTGTTTTTTCAGCAACCGAGACAAGAAGGATGTTCATGAGTCCGATAGAAGCGCCCAAAAGTGTAATAATGCCGATGATAGTTGCCGCAATTGTAACGAATTTAATGTTTTCCATCAGCATATTTACCAGCATATCACTTTTTACAATCTCGAAATTGTCGGGTTCAACAAGTTTCTGTTTGCGGATGATGCGGAACAACCCTTCGGCCTCACTTATGGAAACATCCAGAAGCGCCCCGCTGGAAGGCATGATATTTATGGTAAAACTCATCTGATTTCCGAGATTTATCTGCCTTGCCTTGTTCAGGGGAATAAAACACAACTGGTCGCCACTGCCTCCGAAACTGGACCCTTTTGCTTTAAGAATGCCCACGACCCTGAACCTGTGTCCGCCCATAATAAGCGACTTGCCGACAATTTCCTTAACATCTTTAAATATCTTATCTGCGATCTCGCTTCCTATTATTATTGAATTATCTCCCCGCTGTATCTCGGAATGTGTAAAATTCCTTCCCTTGTCCAGATTATAACCACTTACTGCAAAATAGTTCTCATCAATACCCATTATCGGAATGTTGGGATTTGTCTTTTCTGAACCGTTCTTGAGCGTTGCAGTCCTTGTAAGCCATGAAGTAACCGATATTGTGGACGGGATAGGGAACTCCTCACTGAAACGTGCCGCTTCGGAATAACTGATATCCTTGTAATCCACATGCTCGTGACGTCCGCCCATCCTTACATTCATTTTATGACTCTGTATCTTGAAAGTATTTGCTCCGAGACTCGTGAAGTTTGAATCCAGAGAACTTCTTATAGCATCAATTGCAGTAAGGATACCCACAAGGGCCATTATTCCGAATGCAATGATAAGAATGGTAAGCACAGCTCGTACCTTGTTAGAGCGGACAGAATCAACCGCAATGCGGAGGTTTTCGCGAAATGCTGCATTCACTTTCATACATGCAAAATAACATATAGTTTTTGAAATTCAGGCAGAAGAAACGTAAAAGTTTATTAAACCGAGGTCAAGGCCGAGGTCAAGGTCAAGGTCGAGAAAGACCAACTTACTTGACCTTGATCTCGATCTTGACCTCAAATACTATTCAACTAATACAAACGCAGCCCAATAGTACGGATCGTACTTCTTCCTCATCACTGACTGTGTTTCGAGAAAAGCCTTTCGGATGTTTTTCACTCCTAACAATTTTGTATAGAATGTCTCCATGAACTCTGCCGTTTCTTTATCCGGTACCTGCCACAAACTCATGATCAGATATTTTACTCCCGCAATTTTAAATGCCCGCTGAAGTCCGTAAACCCCCTCGCTGCCTTTGATGTCACCAAGCCCGGTCTCGCAGGCAGAAAGAACAACAAGTTGAGTTTTGCTGAGATTAAGGTTCGAAACCTCATAGGCTGTCAAGATACCGTCCTCCCCGGTTACCGGAGAAGCAGACCAAACATTGTTTGCGCCTGCAAGCGCAAGCCCGGAGCGCATAAGGGGATTAGGACTGTTAAGAAAATTCAGTATTGCCGATGCTCCACCCCTGAATGAAAGGTCGGCCATTAAAGGAGCTTCGGTAACTTTTTCTTCTTTTGTTTCTGTTTCCGACGGATAAAAGAATCCGTGCGTGGCAATGTGTATTATTGTTGTTGCATTTTTTCCGTCTAGTCCTTTTATGTTTTCCTCGCTTGCTTCTTTGCCCGAGAATTCTTTAACAGGCATGCTGACTCCTGCAAGTATCTTCCTGATATTTTCAGCCTCTGTCAACGTACCGTCTAAGTATTTCCAGCCACCCTGGGGTTCTTCGCCGATACTGTAGATCGCTCCGCCGAATATGCTTGCATCTGCCTTTGCGGCCAGTCCCTGATCGCCTTTATTTTCCTTTATAAGATATGTTGAAGCCATCACATTCAGATCATATTTACCGGAAAGATACTGACCACTTGTATCTTTCAAGGCGGCAAAGGAAATTTTATGCAGGAGTCCATCAGGTGAGTAATAGACGGTTTGAGCGCCTGTCAGCAACGAATCAAGAGGCTTCCAGACCATGTCATATAATTCTGAAGAAGAATACAAAGCAGTAACATATTTCAGACTATTCCCTGAATATTTCCCTGTCATTTTTTCAATTTCCGAAGTTTCGAAAAGTTTAATTGCAACAGGCTGTGTATATCCCGGCCTTATCACAACAGCAAAATAATTATCGCTGTAACTGTTATCATTTTCAAGGCATCTGAAATGACCGAACTCCACTGCTGCTTCATTCTGACCGAGTGCGCTCTGCACCTCTTTCCAGTTGCGGCTGAAGATGTCCTTGCTGTTGTACTTGCCTGAAGTTGCCGTCACTAGTTCCTTTTCGAGTATATTGGCCTTTTCTTCGATCTCTGAAACGGATTGATAACGTTCCTTTTCGGGAGTGGAATAAAGTTTTGCAAGCTGCTGGCGGTATCCCAGCCACTCGTTGTATTTTGCAATAAGCGCCTTGTCCTTGCCGTTAAGTATTTCGTTCCTCATCCCACCGCCCGAACGCAGCAGGATCCCTTTATTGATGAGCATATTGCCAAGTAATGTCCCTGCGACATCTGAATTGCCGGCGCCCTCTTTCATCACAAAAGATGCATACATGTGGTTATAAATCGAGATCGTCGAAAGATAATTTGCCTTTTCCTCTTCTGATAAAAATGAAAAGTTATTCCTCAATAATTCATAATTCATCGAAAGCGCGCGTTTGTATAGGTCTCCGGCTTCGGAATTCCTGCCGGTGTTCTCATAGATATAAGCAAGGCTTGCCATCACATCTGAACAAACAGGATTGTTTTCACCATAAGTTTTCTGCTTAAGTGCAAGGGATTTCCTGCAGTATTCTTCAGCTTTTGCATACTGTCCGGCGCTGCTGTACAGAAGGCCAATGTTGTGATACGAAACAGCCAGCGATGAATAATCTTTACCGAAAACCCGGATCTGGTTCTCTATTGATTCAAGGTATAGTTTTTCACTCTTTTCGAACTGACCTGTATTTCCGTATAACTCAGCAAGGTTATGTAAATGCAGGGAGAAATCGGGATGTTTAGTTCCTATAGTACTGCTGTCGGCTTTCAATGCCAGTAAAAAATATTTTTCGGCAGACAATGCCCATGCCGTGGCCAGGTTGTCATCGTCGGATTGTATGCAGCGTGCCATGTACAACGCACCAAGATTATTTTCAACAGTGACATACTCCGAATTGTTTTCACCCAGAAGCGTTTTGTATTTTTCAAGGGCTTCCAGATAGTACTTTTCTGCTTTTTCGTAGTTGCCTGTTTCGTAATAGAAGACTCCAAGTCCGATTATCGCAGAAATGTAGTTCGGGTGATTCTCTCCCAGCTTTGTTTTTGTTATCCGCACCGCTTCGGTTGAATATTCTTCAGCCTTTTTATAATTGCCCTTGTGAAGCATTACGTTTGAAAGATTTGCAAGCATGTTCACATTGTCGGGATGATCCTTCCCAAGCGCATATTCGTTAACTTCCAGAGATTGCCGGAGTATCTCCTCTGCTTTATTATAATTGCCCGATTCATAAAAATACATTCCGTAATTATTCAGAAATGTCGCATATTCGGGATGCACATCACCATACAATTTTATGTACTTAAGTCGGCACTGCTCATATATTTCCCCTGAGTGGCTGTAATTTCCCATGTAACTGTAAAGACCGGCCAGACTGTTAAGACAGTTCACATACGAAGCCTGATCTTCGCCCACGGCTTTCCGCTGTATTTCAAGCGCCTGATTAAGAAGTTTTTCTGCTTCGGCGTACTTTCCCATTATCGTTTTTATATGAGCAAGTCCGACTAATGTTGTGGCATAATCTGTATGACCCGGGCCAAGAACTTCCTTGCGCAGCTCGGCTGTTTTCTCAAAAAGTGAGTCGGAAAGGTCATACATGCCTGCATCTTCATATAAAGTTGCCAGACTGTTTAAAGTGTTTATGTATGCGTTATATTTTTCACCGTACTTTTTTTTCTGAAGTTCAGCTTCTTTAAGAAGAAGTTCTATCGCCTTATCGTATTTCCCTGATGATGAATAAACCGAAGCC
>CAZEWB010000221.1:0-6377 GCA_964515655.1 uncultured Bacteroidales bacterium | reverse complement strand
TGTGTTGGGTGTGTTTGGTGGTGTTTTTTCAGTTCATACAGGCTGTAGCCCAACCCCAGTTTTGCGGCAATAAAAGCAAGGGGATATCCGGTAGCTTTTGATGCCAGAGCGCTCGACCGCGACAGGCGCGCATTGACCTCGATGACACGGTATTCTTCGGAATCGGGGCAAAGAGCGTACTGGACATTACATTCGCCGATTATACCGATATGCCTTACGATCCTTATCGCTATCTCCCGCAGTTTATGGTATTCGCTGTTTGTGAGAGTCTGCGAAGGAGCTACAACAATGCTTTCGCCGGTATGGATACCCAGAGGGTCGAAGTTTTCCATGTTGCAGACGGTAATGCAGTTGTCGAAGCAGTCGCGCACCACTTCGTACTCGATCTCTTTCCAGCCTTTCAATGATTTTTCGACCAGTATCTGATCGGAGTGTGAGAATGCTTTGGCTGCAAGTGATCTTAATTCACCGTCGTTATTGCAGAATCCGCTTCCCTGGCCGCCAAGAGCAAAGGCCGCGCGGACTATCACCGGATACCCAAGGTCTGACGCTGCTTCCAGCGCGCCGTCAATACTTGTTACAGCATGACTTTTAATTGTATCGACGTTGATCTCGTCAAGTTTTTTTACGAAGAGTTCCCTGTCCTCTGTATCAATTATTGACTGCACAGGCGTTCCGATGACCTTTACATTATTTCTTTCCAGTACTCCGGACTTATGCAGAGCGACACCGCAGTTCAAGGCTGTCTGTCCACCGAAAGCGAGCAGAATGCCATCAGGCTTTTCTTTTATAATGACCTTTTCGACAAAATAGGGGGTAACAGGGAGAAAGTATATCTTGTCGGCAATTCCTTCGGAAGTTTGCACAGTGGCGATGTTGGGATTTATAAGTACGGTGGTAATCCCTTCTTCCTTTAATGCTTTTAGGGCCTGCGAACCAGAGTAGTCGAATTCACCGGCTTCTCCTATTTTTAAAGCTCCGGATCCGATGACCAGTGCTTTTTTGATCTTTTTCTTTTCCATAATCAACCGGAAGTTTTTATTACCTCAAGGAAATGATCGAACAGGAAGTCAGTGTCTGTCGGCCCGCTGCTGGCTTCAGGATGAAATTGGGTTGAGAAGAACGGTTTGGTCTTGTGCCTTATGCCTTCGTTAGTGTTGTCATTTACATTTATAAAGAACTGCTCCCAGTCGTTTCCAAGTGTTTTTGAGTCGGTAGCAAACCCGTGATTCTGTGAGGTTATATAACAGCGTTTCGTTCCATTCTGCAATACCGGCTGGTTATGACTCCGGTGACCATATTTGAGTTTGTAAGTATCTGCTCCGGAAGCAAGGCTCATCAATTGATTCCCGAGGCATATTCCGAAAACAGGAGTGTCATTTTTTAATGCTACGGACAACTGCTGAATTGTTGTTTCACATTTCTTGGGATCCCCGGGGCCGTTCGAAATAAAAAGTCCGTCGTATTTTTCTTTTGTGAATTCGTAATTCCACGGAACGCGGATGACGGTAGTGTCCCTCATAAGAAGGCGACGGATAATGTTGAACTTAACGCCACAATCTACAAGCAGAATTTTATATTTACCCTTTCCATATTGGATCACCTTTTTTGTGCTTACCATGTCTACCAGGTTTTCTTCGTTGGGGTCGATGAATTCGGTAAGATGATCTTCCCATACAATTCTGCCGGGCATGCTTCCTTTTTCCCTTAAATGTTTTGTAAGTGCGCGTGTGTCTACATCGTAAAGCCCGGGCACTTTATGTTCAATAAGCCATTCGTGAAGCGACTTCCGGGAATTCCAGTGGCTGTTTTCCCACGAATAATCTGCAATTATCAGTCCTGTTACCTGAATTTTCTCGGACTCAAAATAGTTCAGTATCTCATTTTCTGTTTTGTAATCCGGCACGCCGTAATTGCCTATCAAAGGATATGTGAGAACAAGTATCTGGCCTTTATACGACGGGTCTGTAAGACTTTCGGGATATCCGGTCATTGCCGTGTTAAAAACAACTTCTCCCGAAGCGGATCCCTTATAACCGAAACTCTTTCCTTTTATCCTCGTCCCGTCTGACAGATGCAGTTCTATGTCCCTGCTTTTTTGCATGAATGATATTTTATGATTTCAGTTCAGAATAAACAGAGGCAAAAATAAGTGATATCGGATATTCTGTAAAATAATGATATCAGATTTTATGAACTTCTTACTGGTGTTACGAATTGTTTCAAAAACGAATTATACGAATTATCATTTCATCCACGAATTACACGAATTTACACGAAACCTACATTAGTGAGAATTAGTGTAGATTAGTGGACAAAAAAAAATCATCCACGAATTACACGAATTGTAATTTTAGATGCGAATCGCACGGATTTTCACGGATTGTTGTAATTGTTAGGGGTTTATTTAAGTGTGGGAAGTCAGGAGCACGAAGCGCGAAGATGTGGGGGGCATGAGTCCGAGGCTTGGGGTTAATAAAATCCCTGCTCACTACCCACAACTCACGCAACTTCGTGCTTCCGACTTCGTGCTTCCCACACTTTAAATAACTATAGGTGTTTTTCGTGATAATCCGTGAAATTCTTGTCTTCTTTTCATGAAAATTCGTGTCAGCTTTTTTTTTACTTTGTTTTATGAAATTATTTTGTAATTTTACATCATAATCAAAAAATACTTATGAAAAAAATTGTGGTTCTGACTGCTTCTGTATTATTATATACAACAGTCCTTTTCGGACAATGCAGTGTCAGTATAACAGGCCAGATAAACGCTACCTGTTTTATGGCATGTAATGGTATTATAATGGCAACTGCTTCAGGCGGTACTGCACCATACACCTATATGTGGTCCAATGGTGGTACTGCACAAAATAATTACGGACTTTGTGCCGGGACTTATATAGTAACCATTTCAGATGCTTTAGGTTGCACTTCAACCGCATCAGCAAGTATAACCCAGCCCATTCCTGTGAACGCAGCTATTTCCGCTCAAACGAACGTATTATGTAATGGGGGTAATACCGGTTCGGCAACAGTTACGCCAGGAGGCGGAACGCCGGGTTATACATACATATGGACAAACGGACAAACTTTCGCCACAGCATCAGGACTTACAGCAGGAACATGGACTGTTACTGTTACCGACAACAACGGGTGTACGGCCACAGCTACAGTTACAATTAGCCAACCTACTCATGTTACCGCTTCTATTTCAGCACAAACCAATGTAAGTTGTAATGGCGGATCTGATGGTACAGCAACTGTCACTCCTGGAGGAGGCACACCTCCATATTCTTATTTATGGAATGATCCCGCACCTGCACAAACCACAGCTAACTGCACAGGACTTACCGCAGGAACATGGACGGTTACTGTTACCGACAACAACGGGTGTACGGCTACAACTACAGTTACAATTACCCAACCGGCAGCAATTACAGCTAATGCAGGAACTGATCAGACTATATGTTCAAATATTCCTGTCAGTCTTAATGGTTCTGTTTCTGTTGCAACCGGGGGACAATGGAGTAGTAGTGGTACCGGAACCTTTAATCCTGATAATACAACATTAAACGCCATTTATACGCCTTCTGCAACAGATATAATGGCCGGTGTGGTAACATTAACTCTCACAACAACCGGGAATGGCATTTGCAGTGCAGTTACCGATCAATTGACAATAACAATAATGGAAGCGCCATTAGCCATAGCATCTAACAACGGTCCCGTTTGTGAGGGGGCTTCATTATTATTTACAGGTACCGGTGGAATTGCTTATTTATGGAGCGGGCCGAATAGCTTTAGTTCTAATATTCAGAATCCTTCAATTCCTGGAGCAACAACATTAATGTCCGGTACATATTCTCTTACCGTTACCGATTATAACGGGTGTACAGGTACAGTAAATACGACTGTAACAGTTAATATTCCTGCATCAGTAAACGGAACTGTTGTATACAGCGGTGGATATATTGGCGCCGGAGATGCTAATGTAATGTTATACGGGACAGGTCCGAACGGACACCATCAACTTGTTGATTCGGTTCTGATAGGTTCTAACGGCTCATTTTCGTTGCAGGATATCCAGGATGGAGATTATTACCTGTATGTTAAACTGATAAACAACTCAGCATATCAGCATGTGCATAACACATACTATGACAGTACATACAAATGGTTCGAAGCACAGGTGATAAATCTTACATGCGGAAATGATACAAGCGTAACTATTAACATGTTTGAAACTACTCCTCCAAGTCAGGGAAGCGGACAGATTGACGGAACAGTGACTTTAATGTCGAGCAAGGGAGCCAAAACACCCGGCGAACCGGTAGAAGGCGCCGAAATATTTGTTGAAGAGGAACCAAATGATGAGCCAATAGCAAGTTCCTGTTCTGATGCAAACGGTATTTACGGATTTGATCTGATACCCGAAGGTATCTATAATATTTATGTGGATATTCCCGGGTTCCCCTTATTCGAGACATACATTGACATTACTGTGACTCCTTCAGATACTATGTTTCAGGGCTTAAATTTCTATATTGATACTACAATTGCAGGTGCCGGTATATATACGGAAGATATTGTCTGGAGTCCTGTTATTGTAACATTTGAGTTTACAGTTGAATTTTTTCCCAATCCGGTTAAGAACGAACTATCGGTTTTCGTCTTAAATCAAAATGAAGAAATGAACATTGAAGTTTTGAATATTAATGGTCAATCATTGTACAAGTCAATATTTAAGGAGCAAACAACTATTGATATGACTGAATTTTCAAAAGGTTCATATTTCATTAAAATTCAATCAGGAAAAACCGTTGTAGTTAAAAAGATTATTAAACAATAATTATCATTTCATCCACGAATTACACGAATTTACACTAAACATGCATTAGTGAGAATTCGTGCAAATTAGTGGACAAAAAAAATCATCCACGAATTACACGAATTGGCACGAAACCTATATTAGTGAGAATTAGTGTAAATTAGTGGACAAAAGAAACCTTAAACTTCAACGCCGCTCGTACAATCTCAGCACAAAGCCGCGGAAAAAGATAAGTCCTGCTGCGCATACAGCGGCGTTTATCCAGAAGATTGCTGAAATAGAGACATTCTGTGCGATCAATCCGCCCAGGATCATTCCCAGGCCCATTCCTATATCTACTGCTGTAAAAAGCGTTGAAGTCGCTGCGCCGCGATGCATGGGATCAGCAATGTTTTGCACCATCGACTGAAATGTTGGAAATATCACGCCATTGCCGAATCCGATAATTAATGCTGACGTATAAAACAGTATTTCATTTTCAGCAAGGGCAAGCAGCGGGAATCCGATAATAAGCAGGATTATGCATACCGTAATGATCCCGCGAGGACCATTTTTATCAAATACCTTTCCGGTTGTGAGCCGCGCTGCTGCAATGCCGACAGATAAAATAAGAAAGAACAGCGAAGAGTTCTTAATGTTTATCTCAAGTCCGTATAGTGCGACGAAAGAGATCAGACTGCCGTATGCGATCATGGTAATAAGTACATTCAATGACGGAAGGATAGATCTTTTATCTATCATATTATCCCATTTTAACCGGATCCGTTTCCCTACAATAAACCGTTTACGGAATTTTATCGCAAAAGCACAGACCAGGCTTGCAATACTTATAAAACAACACGTGACAAACAGGGCAGTATAATCCCACTGATGACATACAAATAATCCGATAACCGGACCAACTGTCATTCCCATTGTAGTCGACAGTGCGAAATACCCGATGCCTTCACCCCTTTTCGATGCAGGAACAATATCAATTGCAATAGTTGAACCGGAAACAGTGGTAAATCCCCATGCCAGGCCATGTGCGAACCGAAGCAAAATTAAAGAAGTTATGGATAGTGCAACCAGATATCCGGCGAATAAAAAGGAATAGATCAATAATCCGATCAGAAAAATTGTACGACGTCCGAACCTGTCAAGCGAAAATCCTGAAAAGGGACGCATAAGGACCGATGCAATAGTATAAACTCCCACAACCACACCAACCTGAAATTTTGTAGCATCAAGATCGCTGACCAGATAGATAGGTAATGCAGAAAGAATGGCGTAATAAGTAATACCCATCAAAAAGTTCGATAGTATCAGGAGAACAAAATCTTTACTCCATATTCTTTCGTTCATAGCGCCGAAAACATAGAAAAACAGATTGCAAAGGTATTAATTAAAAATGTCCTAATTCTTATCTGCTTATACTTTGTACAGGCAAACGCATCTAAATTGTTTACAATAACAAATTTTAATAATACGTCAATACAATAAAAGGTCTTGAGCTTTTGTCTGGGTTACTGGTAAAATTCAACTGTATCAGCCTCACATTTGCAGAATG
>CAZEWB010000220.1:0-6406 GCA_964515655.1 uncultured Bacteroidales bacterium | reverse complement strand
ACCCACATCTGTCATCCTTTCAACGTCTTCTACCGATGAAAACTGCGGACAAGGCAACGGCACGGCATCTGTTACTGCATCCGGAGGAACACCTGGATACACATACAACTGGAGCGGAGGTTCCACACCAACGTCAGCAAACATTTCCGGTCTGTCATTAGGTAGCTATACCGTAACAGTAACAGACAACAACGGATGTACGCAAACCGCAACTGTCACGATCAGTAATATCGCACCCGGCACAATAACTATTTCTTCACAAAGCAATACGCTATGTAATGGTTCCTGTGACGGCTCTGCTACGGTTTCTGTCAGCGGCGGAAATCCTCCGTATTCTTATTTGTGGACCGGCGGCATGACTACCGCATCTGTATCGGGCCTGTGCACCGGGACGTATTCTGTAAGTGTTACAGATATGAACAGTTGTATACTTACCACAACGGTCACAATAACACAACCCGGGTTAATGGGCAGCATTCCCACATATAGTTCACCATTATGTTTCGGAAGTTGCAATGCAAGTATAAATTCTAATCCGACAGGAGGAACAGTACCGTATTATTTCATCTGGAACGACCCGTTGCTGCAAACCACACAGATCGCAACCGGCCTGTGCTCCGGAACATATTCTGTTACAATTACGGATGATAACGGCTGTTCGATAGTACAATCACAGACTTTAAACGACCCGCCTGTAATGCAGATCACAGATTCACTTACCGATGCACATTGCTATCTCCCGGATGGAGCGATAGATATCACTGTAACGAATGGGATTGCTCCGTTTACATATACATGGGACAATGGCTTCACCGGTGAAGATCCTGTAAACATTCCTTCCGGCACATATTCTGTGACAGTTGTTGACTTCAAGGGCTGTAGTGCTACGGGAACATATAATATCAGCGATCAGTCAGGACCAACATTGATCACAACAGTTACTGCAAATGTCAGCTGCTTTAATGCATGCGACGGGACATCTAATGTTTCAGCTTCAGGTGGTACAGCTCCATATACGTATTTATGGTCATCCGGAAGCACGGGAGTAACAGCTGCCAACTTATGTTCAGGCAGTCATTCGGTAACAGTTACTGACAATACAGGATGTTCAGCAAGTATGTCTGTTAATGTTACTCAGCCTCCGCTGCTTGTTTCAAATCTTACTTACACAGACCCCAACTGTTTCGGATCATGTGACGGAACGGCCGGTGTCACAGTCAACGGAGGAACTCCTCCTTATACTTACTCATGGACAAACGGCAGTGGTTCTCCTACGGCAACAGGTCTGTGCGCCGGTACTCATACAATAATTGTCACCGACAGTCATAACTGTACTACTTCAGGTTTTGCAACTCTTATCCAGCCACCCATTATCGCACTTACGGTTAACAACACACCTCCTTTATGTGCAAATACGTGTAACGGGACAGCCACAGTGACGCCATCCGGCGGTACACCTCCATTCACATACAACTGGAATGACCCGGGATTTCAGACAACACAAACGGCTTCCGGTTTATGCGGAGGTACCTTCTCTGTAACAGTAACTGATAATAATGGCTGTACAACTGCAATTCCAACAACCCTCATCGTACCGACTTCTGTCAGTTCAGTAATTAATATTTCCGGTAATGTTTCATGTTTCAACGGTTGTAATGCTTTTGCCCAGGTAACTCCATCAGGCGGAAATCCACCTTATACATTCAGTTGGTCAAACGGCGGCATAAATCAAAATATAAATAATGTTTGTGCAGGGAATTATATAGTTACAGTAAGCGATGCAAATAATTGCACCACGAGCTCAAATATAACCCTTACACAACCCACACAGTTAAACGTTACACTTGTTGCTTCCAATGAAACATGTTATCAGTTATGCAACGGGACAATTCAGACTGTTGTAAACGGAGGAACACCTGCATATACATATTTATGGTCGAATGCTTTGAACACACCACAGATATCCGGTTTGTGCCAGGGCTCATATATTGTGACAGTTGTTGACATTAATGGTTGCAGCCAGACATCAACTGCAAACATTACGGGACCAACGCTTCTTGCTGTTAATCCCGGTATAGTAAATGATGCGCATTGCGGGCAACCTGACGGCAATGCTACAGTAATAATCATGGGAGGAATGGCGCCATACACGTACACGTGGAATCCCAATGTCAGCAGCAACAACACGATCACAAATGTTTATGCGAACCCGTATTCTGTAACAATTACCGACAATAATGGCTGCACAGCCACAACTGTTGTCAATATTAACAACCTAAACGGTCCTACAATAACAGGGATCACTCATACTGATGTTACCTGTAACGGACTGCAAAACGGATCAGCAACTGTTACATATAATTCACCTTCCACAATTCAGTCAATACAGTGGAACGACCCGATGAGTCAGGTTACAGCAACTGCCAACAACCTGGCGGCAGGCACATATACTGTTATTATCACTGATGTGAACGGATGTGAGGTATCTTCTTCGGTTATAATTACTCAACCGATTCCGGTCAATTCGATCATTGTAAGCACAACACCGGCCAGCTGCTTCGGAGGTTGTAACGGCAATGCAGTAGTACTGGCAGGAGGCGGAACACCACCATACAGTTATCTGTGGACCGACCCGTCTTCGCAAACAGCACAAATGGCAATGAATCTTTGTGCCGGAAATGTCATGGTAAATGTATCGGACCAGAACGGCTGTACTTCCGTCGCATCTGCCAACATACAACAACCTACTGAAATCCTTATCAACCTTACAGGTACGGATCCATCCTGTCCGGGAAGCATTAACGGTACTGTTACTTCAACCGTCACAGGCGGAACAGCGCCATACGGTTATAACTGGATGCCATACGGGGGGACAGGCTCCGTTACAGGCAATATCCCCGCTAATATTCTTATAACTGTAATCGTTTCAGATGCTCACGGATGCACAGCCAGCAGGGATATTACACTAAGCGAACCGGATCCGATATCCGCAACTGCTACCTCACAGCCAGCAACATGTAATTTAAGCAACGGAAGCGCTCAGGTCACTACGGTAACAGGAGGCACATCACCATACAGTTATTACTGGAGCCCCAGCGGTTCGACCCAGAGTTTTACCAACAATCTGCAACCGGGCAACCATGTACTTAACATAACTGACGCTAATAATTGCCAGGCCTCATTTATTGTTAATGTTCCCAACATTGTACCGCCTTCACTAAATAATATTGTGACTGCACCGACAAGCTGCAACGGAACTAATGATGGCTATGCCCTTGTTTCGATAAAAGAAGGGTTACCTCCATATTCATTTTTGTGGGCGCCTTATGGCAGCACTGATTCCATTTCGAACAACCTTCTTGCAGGCACATATACAGTAACAGTAATTGATGCAAGCGGATGTACCGTAGTTACTCAGCCATTCACTATCATGCAACCTGCTCCTGTTGCTGTGTACACTTCAGGCTCCGACACTATATGTATCGGACAATCCATTACAATTACTGCAAGTGCCGGCGGGGGAACAGCTCCATACACTTATTTATGGAACAACAGTCTGGGAAGCGGTCAATCGCACACAGTTAACCCGATGTCGGGGATAAATTATCTTGTTACAGCAACTGATGTCAATGGCTGTGTATCGTCAGTTCCTGGAATGGTCGCAATTTTCGTAAGACCGCCCATTGTTCTGAATATCGGGAGCAACGCCTTTATGTGCGAAGGGGAATCGTACACGATAAGTCCTCAGGTCAACGGAGGCCTTCCTCCGTATAACTATTTCTGGAGCGGAGGTCTTTCGGGCAACCCCGTCACCGTTTCACCGAATTCCACAACAACATACTACCTGACCGTTACAGATGCATGTAATTCTCCCGCTGCATACGACACTGTCACTATCAACATCAGTCCTTCCCCCATAATTCAGCCCCATGCTGTAATAAATGGCTGCGAACCGCTTGATGTTTCTATAACGCCATATATTATTGCCGACGGCCCTGTAACATACTTATGGAACTTCGGGGATTATACTTCTGGACCCGACAACTTCTCGACGGACAGTATAGGAGATCACACTTATTCAAATGACGGTTCGTACGATGTCACCCTTACAATAACTTCACAGGCAGGCTGTGCCACCACACACACATTTACAGGTCTGGTAAATGTCAGACCTATACCTGTTGCCGAATTCTGGGCATCACCAAACACTGTGAGCATTTTTGACGCAACCGTATATTTCTATAATCAAAGTACAGGCGAAGACATGCTTCTCTGGAATTTCGATGATGGAAATACAGCAACGGCACACAATCCTGTTAATGTTTTCTCATTACCGGGCACTTATGATGTAATGCTGATCGCTGCCTCTCAATACGGGTGTATCGATACTGTCGTTCATCCTATTATCGTTCAGCAGGAAAACACTTTCTATGCTGCAGATGCATTTAGTCCCGGCGGAGGTTTGAATAATGAATATTTCTACCCTAAAGGAATAGGTTTCGACCAGACAAAATATGAAATGTGGATATTCGACCGCTGGGGTCAGTCAATATTCTATACAAATATTTATCCGCAGGGGACCGGTGCAACAGAAGAAATGGAAGGAGGCTGGAACGGACGGTATTTTGGTACGGGAGACTATGCTCCCATCGGCACCTATGTGTGGCAGGTAAAATACTGGGACGTGAATAATATGTATCACGAATTTACCGGAACAGTGACGGTTATCAGGTAAACAAGATACAAGCCCCAAGTTTCAAATTCCAAGGCCCAAGCCCCAAGGGACAGCTACCTTGGGTCTTGGAATTTGGGTCTTGGAATTTGGGTCTTTAGTATAATTGGCTCTATCGTGTAATCCCGGTTAATACAACCCCGACCGCTTTACAAGGAAGTGCATAAGCACCTGGGCAAAGTCCTTATTTATGTCCGCCTCCACAATGTCTATCTGGTTCTGCCCGCATTTGTACTTTATCTCATCCCTGTGTTTTTTCATTTTTTCGGAATAATAATCACGTATCTCGTTAGGGTTGAGTTTTAGTTCATCGCCGGTCTCCATATCAATAAAGCGATGCGGACGGTTTGAATATTCAAGTTCAAATTCATGTTTGGGATCAAAGACATGAAAGACTATTACATCATGCTTTTTGAATCTGAGGTGCTGCAGCGCAGAAAATATCTCGCCTGTTTCTTCGTATGAAATGAAATCACTGAATAATATCGTCAACGACCTTCTGTGCGTGCTTTCTGCGAGCAGGTGAATGGATTCAGACACACTTGTGGTGCGGTTAAGGGGAATAAAATCGGGACTTATCAGTTTTTCAAGTTCGCCATAAAGCCATCGTGCATGTACTGCGGAGATCTTTGCCCCTGTTTTAAGACGGATCTCATTATCGAAAAGCGAAATCCCGACAGCATCACGCTGACTGCGCAGCATGTGGATAAGCGATGCCGTACAAATGACTGAAAAATACAGTTTATTCATCCTTTCCTTGTAAGGGAAAAGCATCGAAGAAGAGATATCAAGAATAATGTTGGCCCTGAGGTTGGTTTCTTCCTCGAACCTTTTTACAAAGAGTTTTTCGGTACGCCCGTATAGCTTCCAGTCAACAAATCTTGTGGATTCTCCCGGATTATACAGACGGTGTTCGGCAAACTCTACGCTGAAACCATGAAAGGGGCTGCGGTGCATTCCTGTAATAAAACCTTCCACCACCTGCGTTGCAAGCAATTCAAGATTACTGAAGGAAATTATATCCTCAAGTTTTTCGGGATACTGCACTTTTTTAATATTGAACTATGCAAATTCAGGGAACCTGCATAAGCTTTGTTTGAATATCAGTAATTACAGAAGTTTCTGTAATTTCTCGACCAGCACTTTTTTTGTTGTTGCGCCCACCTGTTTGTCGACGACCACGCCGTTTTTGAAAAACAATACAGTAGGTATATTACGGATACCATATTTTACTGCAACGCTATTGTTGTTATCAACATCAACTTTTCCTACAACAGCTTTCCCTTCGAATTCTACGCTGATCTCTTTAACAAAGGGAGTGATCATCCTGCACGGGCCGCACCATTCAGCCCAGAAATCAACTAATGCCGGTTTACCGGATTTAACAACAGTTTCCTCGAAATTGGAGTCAGTAAGTTCAATTGCCATATACAGAGATTTTTAAATTTGCCTTGAAAATAATTCAAAGTTTAAAGATATATATTTTAACTCAAATTAAGCAATAGGGGCGAAATTACATTTTGAGGTGCTGGCATGTTATTTATCAACAATGTTCAATGTCAAACAAACAACGAACAATGTACAAGTGTAGTGACAAATATATATTGCAACATTAATTAACAAAAAAACAAAATACAAAAAGCAAATTTCAAACAAATTACAAATTCAAATATT
>CAZEWB010000219.1:0-6407 GCA_964515655.1 uncultured Bacteroidales bacterium | reverse complement strand
TGTGTTGGGTGTGTTTGGGTGTTGGGTTGCTTTTCGGGTGAGAGAATCATTGCGTTCTTTCCGATTATTTCCTCTTTTTGGTTACAAAAAAGAGGAAATAATCGGAAAGAACGCAATGATTCTCTCACCCGAAAAGCAGCCCGACGGAACGTTAAGCCAGGAGAAACGACTGAAGAAGATCAAGGCGGCACTAGAACAGAAGAAATCCACTTTTTACTGGCAATATGTAAAAAAGAACGGGGAAATATTTGATTCAGAAGTCAGCTTATCAAGTATAAAGATCGATAAAAATGAATTCCTTCATGTTTCTATCAGGGACATTTCACTGCGTAAGGAAATTGAGCGCTCACTTAAACATAGCCAGAATAAGTATCAGAATCTTCTGAACGCAATACCCGATCTGCTTTTCATTATTAATGACAAAGGCATTTATACCTACTTTAAACCTGATTACCTTCAGGAACTTGCAGTCCCGGAAGATGATGTTGTGGGGAAACATATTGCAGATTTCTTTTCCGGGGAACCAATGAAGGAGTATATGGGAAAGATCAGACTGGCACACGAAGAAGGCAAAGTGCAGGTTCTCCGTTATAAACTGAAATCTCCTAAGGGAATAAAAAATTTCGAGGGACGTTTTTCCGCTATCTCAAAAGACGAAACGCTGCTTATAGTGCGTTTACTTGATTAATTCATCCGGCGCTTTTTGTTGAAATCTGTTACTGTTCGGGTTGCCTGAAAATACTTGCTACTAATGGTAAATGGTCGTTGGTTAAAAAACCGGTTCTTTGTCAAAATGAATGGGTAATAAAATTGTAATCGTTTTAATAAACAATGCCAAATGCTCAATTTTCAATGAGCAATAAAAACAAAAATCCCGAACAGAAATGATACTTGTACATTGTTAGTTGTTCGTTTGACATTGAACATTTTTTTACATTTACCCATACTATTTACAAAGAACTAAAAAACCTCTGACCAAACCGACAGCCATAACCAAAAACTACAGACCATTTACCAAACCAGATGCTCAACCTATTAACTATTGACTTTTAAAAACCGATTGCTCAACCCATCAACTTTATACCCGAATAGTTACTGAAACCTTTAATATTTGACAATAACCATGACAAGTTTATTTCGCGTGTAATATATTATGAATTGCTTTAACAGGATCATTACTTCCGAAAACAGAATTACCTGCTACAAGTATATCGGCACCTGCCCCGAACAATTTTCCGGCATTATCTTCGGTCACACCACCATCTACTTCAATTAAAAGCGAAGGATTTATTTTTTTTGCAATTGCCCGTAGTTTTTCGACCTTCACGACAGAGGATTCAATAAATGCCTGCCCGCCAAATCCGGGATTAACCGACATTATCAATACAAGGTCAACGTATTCTATTATTTCTTCAAGAACATTTACAGATGTATGAGGATTGACAGAAACTCCAGCTTTTATTCCCAGGCTTTTGATGTTCTGAACAGATCTGTGAAGATGCCTGCATGCTTCGTAATGCACTGTAACACACCCGGCGCCTGCCTGTGCAAAACGTTCAGTGTAACGGTCCGGATCAACTATCATAAGGTGAGCATCAAGAAATTTCTTTGAAAGTTTTGCAATGCTTTTAACTACAGGAAAACCGAAAGATATATTGGGGACAAAAACACCGTCCATAATATCAAGATGTATCCATTCTGCTTCGCTTCTGTTAAGCATTTCAACATCATCGCCGAGGGCGGCAAAGTTGGCCGAAAGTATTGACGGGGCTACGATCCTCATTTTTTTTTTACAAACTTAGTTAATTTCAGAATAAAAAAAAAGGGGCTGACAGAATCGTCAGCCCCCTTAATCTTAATCACCAAGATACTTTTTAAGCAATTTGCTTTTGCTTGTATGTTTCAGTCGTCTGATCGCCTTCTCCTTTATCTGCCTTACCCTTTCGCGTGTCAGATCGAACTGTTCGCCGATTTCTTCGAGAGTATGCTGATGTTTTTCGTTAAGTCCGTAATACATACGGACTATATCAGCCTCACGCGGTGACAATGTTGTAAGTATCCTGTCAATTTCCTTTTTAAGAGATTCATTAATAAGCTGTTTATCGGGCAATGTGATCTCATCTGTAACAAAAACATCGTACATGTCGCTGTCTTCATCAGGTGCAAGTGGAGCATCCATAGAAACATGCTTGCCGCTTGATTTAAGGTATTCCTTGACCTCCCTGGGTACCATGTCAAGAGCAACAGCTATTTCGTCGGCTGTAGGTTCACGTTCAAATTCCTGCTCCAGTCGCGAAAATGCTTTGTTTATTTTGTTTATTGAACCGATTTTGTTCAGCGGCAATCTTACTATTCTGGCTTGTTCAGCAAGAGCCTGCAGAATTGACTGACGTATCCACCACACCGCATAGGAAATGAATTTAAAGCCTCGTGTCTCGTCAAAGCGCTGGGCTGCCTTTATAAGACCAAGATTCCCCTCGTTAATAAGGTCAGGTAAACTCAGACCCTGATTCTGGTACTGCTTTGAAACTGAAACTACAAAGCGAAGATTTGCATTAACGAGCTTAGTCAATGCCTCCTGCTCGCCGGTCTTTATCCTTCTGGCAAGTTCCACTTCTTCATCTGCTGTAATCAACTCTACCTTGCCTATTTCATGCAGGTATTTATCGAGCGATGGAGTGTCGCGGTTAGTTACCGTTTTGGAGATTTTTAACTGCCTCATATGATTTGGGTATTATACATCTTTATTACGAATACTGATAATAAAAGTTGCATTAATTTTATAAGGAATTATTTCATAAACGATTAAAAATCACGGGGCTGTTCTTCCACAAAAATCAAACCAAACTGGACTGTTTCGGATTATATATTCCGGAAATTACAAATAAAAAAACGGTAACTGTTCGGCTTGTATGAAAATTTCTGCTGGTTTGGTTAATAGTCATTGGTCGGTTGTTATTAACCTATTACTATAAACCTTTTACCTAACCAGTTGCTCAACCCATTAACTATTGACTTTTTAAAAACCAGTTGCCCAACCCATCAACTTTATACCCGAACAGACACAAAAAACGATTGAAATACATAGTTCTTTCTACGAAAGAAAAGACCTGATCAGGCCATTCAAAAAATCAATTCCTTTAGGAATTATTTCATCCGGAAAATCATAGTTAGGATGATGAAGGGGCGGTGTATTTTTCCCGGCTCCCAGGCCTATAAGCGCAGCTTTGTAATTTGAGGTAAAATATCCGAAATCCTCCGACCATCTGAAAGGCATTTCCGGACTTACTGTTTCTATTTTTAGTGTTTTTGCGGTTTTAAGACAAACCGATATCAGTTCAGGATCATTCCTGGTCTCCGGAAACTCATCATGAAAATCCCTCTTAAGAGTAACTCCATATTTTTCGCACTCCCTGCGGGCGATCATGATGAGTTCTTCCGCTGTTTCCTGGATCGCAGAACTGCTCCCTGCCCTGACTGTAATATGGACCTTTGCATTGCCCGGACAGACTCCGAAAGATGGTTCGCCTATGCAGACATAACAGACAGAAACTTCAGAATTTGTGAAAGTGCTTTTCTGAAATTTATCAAGAAAGGCAGTAACTGCAGGAACAGGACTGATACCCTTTTCAGGTTCGCTGGCATGTGAATCGATACCCTGAAAAATAAAACGTATCCCCTTTGATGCCTGACTGAAGGCACCTTCTTTAATTATAAGACTTCCGGGATTGAATCCTGGTATATTGTGAAGGGCGACAGCATAATCAGGCTCGATCAATGAAAAATTCTTATCATTTATAACATCGAAAGCGCCTTTGCCATTTTCTTCGGAAGGCTGAAAAAGCAAAACCACGCTTCCGCATACCGGTTTGTTCTCCGACAGGAGTGCTGCAACACCGGCAAGTATTGCCATATGCCCGTCGTGACCACATTTGTGAGAAGCCCCGGCATTTAAGGAAGCCCATTGAATTTCTCTTGATTCATTAAAAGGTACAGCATCCAGATCAGCACGCAATAACAGAACAGGACCTTTCTTTATACCTTTATATATATATGCTATTCCCGTTTTACCTATTTCTGTTATTACCTTATCAGGGTTATAATAATGTATGAACTGATTTATAATATTAACAGTCTGTTTTTCGCGACCCGACAATTCAGCATTCATATGCAGATTGCGACGCAATTGTACAAGTTTTTCGTATAGCTCACCAGGGATCATAATATCAACCTTGATATATGCAAAGATAATATTTATTACCTGACCAGGAACTATAAGTTTACCGTAATTATTTAGGTGCTTTTATAACTCTGAATGACTCCGAAGGAGTCAAATAATAATAGCCCCGGATGCAATCCGGGGTATTATGAACAGGATAATCACCAACCCCATCGGGATTGTTTAAAAAATATCACCTAATAATTACGTTTTTTTTATATATTTTTGCGCAAACAAAACATTTAAACTATGAAAGTAATAAAATGGATACTTTTCATTCTGGTAGCAATAGTGGCAATTTGTCTTGCCGTTGCCGCCTTTCTTCCTTCAACTTATAAAGTCGAACGGAATACAGTTATTAACGGAAGCCCCGACAAGGTCTTTGCACTAATTACCGACCTTAAAATGTGGGATAAATGGTCACCCTGGAAAGCAATGGATACAGCTGCCGTATATAAATTCAATGACACTACAGGTGTAGGGGCGGAAATGTCGTGGGACGGGAAAGTTGTTGGAACCGGAAAACTAAGGATCACTGCAATTAACGACTCTATGGTAAATTACCTGCTGACATTTACAGGTGACATGGAAGGCACATCCGAAGGTTCATTTATTATTAAGCCGGAAGGAGATAAGACTTTCGTTTCGTGGAGCGATCATGGCGATCTGGGTTATCCGGTAACAAGAATAGTAGCGCTTTTCATGGACTTCGATAAAATGATGGGACCTGATTTTGAAAAAGGTCTTGCAGCTATTGACACTGTGATACAAAAAGAGAAATGGGTTTACACATATGAAGTCCTTCAAAAAACTATTGAACCGATGAATATCGTCGCAATTCGCGATACCGTTACAATGGACGAGATCGGAAGTACTCTCGGTGCAAATTTCGGCGAAATGATGGCTCTGCTTAAAAAACAAAAAGTTGAGATCGCAGGTTACCCGATGGCCATATCTTTTTCATTCGACCCGGCAAAATGGGACTTCGAGGCTGCTTTACCCGTTAACAAAGAAGTGAAACCCGCAGGCAGAGTTCAGTATAAACCATTCTACACCGGAAAAGCAATATATGTGGTTTACACCGGCCCTTACGAAAAAACCGAAAAGGCTTACCTCGACCTTGAAAACTACGTTAAGGAAAACAAAATTGAAGAAAACGGCGGACCGTGGGAAGTTTATGTTACAGACCCCGGAACGGAACCGGATTCAAGCAAATGGATAACGGAAATTTATTTCCCGGTGAAGTAATTTAAAAAGAATGAGAATTAATGCATGGGGCACTCTGAGCAGAAACCCTGAGCCTGACGAAGGGAAAGAGAAGCATCTATAAAGTTCCAAATTCCAAAACTCCAAGCATCAATTTACAAACAAATTCAAAATAACAATCACAAAATCCGAAAGGTTGCTTACGCCAAAAGTGAAGGAAGAACGAAGTTGGGATCGCGAAGTCGGGCATGGGCAATCGGCAACCTGCAGTCGCCAGTTGGCAGTAGGCAATTGGCAGTTGACATTGCTCACCGCCCCTTGCCCAACTCCGCTTCCGGCTTCGTGCTTCTGACTTCCGGCACTTCTGTCTTCGGATTTCGGATTTAGTGCTTCGGATTTTGAAATTTGAATTTGTTTGAAATTTGGAATTTGAAATTTGGAATTTGGTAATTATTTATAATTTGGAAATTGAGATTTGGAATTTTTGAATCAGAAATATTTCATATTGTTATAAACATTACCCCCCTATTTTTCAACATTTCATTTGTTTTTGTATAATATTTATAAGTTTGCGACAAATTATTTTTATGTCTTCATTCAGAAAAATGGCAATAGATACGGTAATGCACCGCAGCAAAACCACACCCTGCGATAATAATGAAAAACCAGCATTACTGTTTGGTTCAAATGTTTTTACTTTAACAAGAATGCGGGAATACCTTCCGGCTCATGTTGTTGATCTGATCTCGGACGCCGTTTCAAAAGGCACACAGGTCGAAAGAAATATTGCCGATATAGTGGCAGCCGGAATGAAAAACTGGGCTGTATCGAAAGGGGCAACACATTTCACCCACTGGTTTCAGCCTCTCACCGGTGGCACAGCCGAAAAGCACGACGCATTCCTACAGACCGACGAGAACGGGCATCCTATCGAGATAATGGCAGGAGAGAACCTTGTGCAACAGGAACCAGATGCTTCTAG
>CAZEWB010000218.1:0-6444 GCA_964515655.1 uncultured Bacteroidales bacterium | reverse complement strand
TTCAACATAAAGCCGGCATGTGTATTGTATTGTCGTTGCCTGCGGGTTTGTGTAAATGTGACTGATGGCAGCAGCGCCTGATGTTGAAGTGTTGCCGTCACCGAAATCCCAGAAGTAAGAAGTTGCCCCGGTTGAACTGTCAGCAATATTGACCAATAATGGCTCACAACCGGAAGTGACGGGTATTGTAAATACTGCAACAGGAGAAGGAAGGACAGTTATCTGCGCCTGCGACGTGTCGGTACAGCCGAGTGATGAAGTGGCAAGCAGTGTTATCGTGTACGTTATCGGAGTTAATGTATTGTTTACATAAGAATGCTGTGTAAAGAAACCGCCGTTTTCGTAAGTCATGTCACCGAATGACCAATAGTATGACAGTGCGCCCGGCTGAGTGGTTATTACTGCATTGACAGGATTGCAGCTACTGTCGGGATTGACCGATATAACATAATCGGGGGTCGGGAACACATTTATAACCTGATTTAATGAGTCCCTGCATCCGTAATCATTTTCAACATAAAGCCGGCATGTGTATTGTATTGTCGTTGCCTGCGGGTTTGTGTAAGTATGACTGATTGCAGCGGCGCCTGAAGTTGAAGTGTTGCCATCCCCGAAATCCCAGAAGTAAGAAGTTGCCCCGGTTGAATTGTCGGCAATATCGACCACAAGCGGTTCGCAACCGGAGGTGACCGGTATTGTAAAAATTGAAACAGGAGAAGGAAGGACAGTTATCTGCGCCTGCGACGTGTCGGCACATCCTAGCGCCGAGGTTGCAACAAGCGTGATAATATATGTAACAGGAGCCGGAGTGGTGTTAGTGTAGAAATGCTGAATAATATTGTTCCCTGGCTGGCTGTATCCGTCTCCGAAATCCCAGAAATACTGCTGAGCTCCGGCTTCTGCTGAAATTGTTGCTGTAACAGGATTGCATGAACTGTCTGGTGTTACTGTGATATTATAATCCGGGTCAGGAAAAACTGTAATATATCCTGTGGACGTATCCGGGCAACCGAAACTGTTAAGTACTATCAGCGAGACAGTATAGTACTGAATAAGATTGCTGTTATTTACAAAACTATGTGAAGGGCTTGTGAGAGTGTTTGCCGGAGAACCGTCCCCGAAATCCCACTCACTTGACGTAAATCCTGTGGACGTGTTAGTAAACTGTATAGAAACAGGACTGCATCCGGGTACGGCATCTGAAAAGAAATTCGATGAGGGATTCGGATGAACAGTAACATTGTGGCTTATGCTATCTGAGCAGCCGTAGGTCGACCATGCTATCATGGATACAGTATATATTACATCGGCAGAAGTTGAATTTGTGAATGTCATTGCCGGGTTCTCAAGCGAAGATGTCTGGGTATTTCCGAAGTCCCACAGATATGTTGCTCCGTATAGGCTTTGATTTGCAAAGTCGATGGCAAAAGGAGGGCAGCCTGAAGTGTCAACAGGAGCGAACTGCGCAACAGGTACAACGTCCAAAGTCACGTTAACGGTATCGGAATCGACACATGTATATCCGTTGTTTTCGTACCATACAAATCCGTAAAGACCATATGTGCCGGTCGAAATTTCTGTGGAAGGAGAGTTCGGATCTGTAATTACAGCTGTTGCAGGTCCTGAAGATTGTATCCATTGTCCGCTTCCCACCGAAGGTGTCGCCTGTATAATATATGACAGTCCGCAAATATTGGTGTCGTTTCCGGCATAAGGTATTGGTTGCTGAATAAAGACAATTTCAACTGTATCGGAACTTGTGCATGAAGGGCCGAAAGTTTCAGTCCATATAAAATGATATGTTCCGTAAGCGTTCACTGTAGCTATGGTTGCAGGAAGGTTGTCTGGCGAAAAAGTTGTAGTTCCCGGTCCCGAAGCCATCGTCCATAATCCTGTGCCTATACTTGGTATTGCGTTAAGGTTTATTGCAAGACCGCAAATAGTGTCGTCGATTCCTGCATTGGCAACGGGAACTGCAGAAACACTGATGTTGATATTGTCGGTAGCCCAGCATCCGTTGTTATCATATACAGTATATGTAAGAGAATAAGTTCCCGGAGCGCTGCAGTTGAAAACGGGAGTCTGGATCGCAGCGTTGTTCAGATAAGCTATATCCCCCGTCCATGTGTGTGTAGTGTAATTGCCTGTTCCGCCTGAGGGATTTCCGTTCAGTTGAAAATTCACCGATGCACATGCAAGCGCAGGGTCGGGTATGATATTGGCTGAAACGGGATTTACAGTTATTGTTACATTTTGTGAGCGGGTGCAACCGTTGGCATCTACTACTGAATATGTAAGGTTGTATGTTCCCTGGGAAGTAGTGTTGAAAACAGGATTCTGGATATTCGTTGCGCTAAGCGGTGCAGTATTTCCTGTCCACTGATGTGATACAATGGGGCCGTCGCCGGGTGTGGGATTCCCGTCAAGGAAGAGGTCGTCGCCGGGACATACCTGCAGATTTGTTCCGGGAAGGATATTAATTGTAGGTCTTGCCCATACTCTAATCTGGATGTCGTCTGTTCCGGTGCAACCGTATGAATTGGTTAGTGTATAAGTGATAGTGTGCAGGCCAGGTCCGGCAACCGACGGATTGAATCTGCCGGTTGATGTATTTGTAATTCCAGTACCCGACCATAGGCCACCTGGAGTTGCTGCGGAAAGATTTACAGCAGATGCGTTTGAGCAGAATGGCCCTGCCGGCTGAATGGTTGCATCGGGATAAGGTACTATCAGTATCTGTGCAGTTGCAATTACCGGCGGAAAGTCGCCGTTGAGCGGATCTGCCGGTGGACCGGAAACGTTGGGATCATCGTACGGATTGCAGACATTCCAGTATCTTAATGTAACTTCAAAAAACTGCCATACCAATGCAGTATTGGGGCTATATATCGGCAAAGTTGCAATATTAGGTGGGGTGGGCCCTGTAACAGGTCCCGTGTGTGGATATACTGCGTCGTAAAACGGGTATGTTTCAGCGATCCCGTTCACGAGTATCCCGTTGATAGTATAGGCTGTTCCATAAACCCACTGTGTCCATCTGGTTGCGGTGTTGGGAACATCATTCTCGACAGGAGGCACACAATTAAATAATGTAACATCATCAAAGATCACGGTCCCGTCATTTCCTACACAGATAGGAAAAACATCAGGGTCAATAGCAACCTCACCTCCGTTATAATCATCCGTATCCCAAACAGTGACATTCTGCTGCTGAATGGAACTTGTACAAAGGACTCCATTTACTCTTAGTGTGGCGGTTGGCCTGTAATTACACCGGTTACCACCCTGAGGATAAACATGTGAAACTGTTGCCTGCCATTCTCTTACCATGGGATCGGGATTCGTGTTCACTGCAGCGACAATTTCAACCGGATTCCCGTCGTCCCAGTTGAAAATGATCTCAACCGGAGTTCCGCCATCATTAATACCCCTGTATGTAACTTCCCATACCAGGCTTACCGGTGCACATAAACGGTCGGGGAGAATATCGTTGGCCTTGGATGTAATATTGCAGTCCTGCGAAAAAATGTCCTGGATATTTATCGCCATCAGAACCACAACCGCGACCAAAACCTTCATTACTGACATTTTCTTATATATACGCAAAACAAGACCATAAAGTTAATGTTTTGAAAAGGAATTTTTCAAAAAAAATGAAGATGTTTAATAAATATGTTGTTCCGGATGGCTAAAACCTTTGTGCTTTCTGATCTTACTTCAAATAAAAGTTGTACAAGGAATCAATCACCCGGAAAATAAAAGGCAAAGTAAGGATACTTAGTACTGAAGTGATAAAAAGATTTTCCGCCGCCAGTTTATAGTCACTGTTATATCTCTGCGACAAAACAACGATAATTGTCTGGCAGGGCATACCAAACTAAATATGGTTTTAGGTTGAAAGGTTGAGCGGCTGGTTTGGTAATTGGTTGTATGGTAGGGCTGCTGGTTTCTGGTTGCTGGTTTCTGGTAGCCAGCCACCAGTAACCAGTGACGAGCAACCAGTAATCTGTTGTTAAAAAACCTATTACTATAAACCTTTTACCAAACCAGTTGCCCAACCCATCAACTTTATACCCTTCTCCCGTGGTTCGTCCCCTGACGAACCAACAGGGAGAAAAAAAACGTGGTTTGTCGGGGGACAAACCACGGGGGAGAATATTAATAAACGTTTTACTGAACTATGTTCATTTCTTTAATAAGATTTTGTGCGTTGGCTAATTTGTCAACAACGAACAATACATAGCGGATGTCAACGCTGATGGTTTTCTGTAAATTGTTTTCATAAAAGATATCTCCGCTCATTGCTTCCCAGTTCCCGTCGAAAGCGGCTCCCACCAGTTCGCCGTTGGCGTTAATGACGGGGCTTCCGGAATTACCGCCGGTTATATCATTGTTAGAAGTGAAACAGACACGCAGATTACCGTCTTTATCAGCGTATCTTCCGTAGTCTTTCTTTGTATAGAGTTCTTTCAGTTTGGCAGGAACCACAAACTCATCGTTTTTTGGGTCTTCTTTTTCCATGATCCCGTTGATAGTAGTGTAAAAGTTGTAATAAACGGCATCGGCAGGTTTATAGTCGCCAACTTTTCCGTATGTAAGGCGGATAGTTGAATTGGCATTGGGGTAAAAGAGTTTTTCGGGCTGCATTTCCATCAGGCCACGGACAAACAAACGTTCGGATTTTTCGAACTCGGGTGTATTTACATTCTGAATTCTCCAATACATGCTGATTGACTGGTGTGCAATTTCGAAGCCCGGATCTGCTGTCAGCACCTTTGATGATGGTTTTTCGAGGAAAGCCATGAATCTGGCTTTATCAGTAAAGATCGATTTTTTGAAGAAATATTCGGTGTATTTTTTAAAGTCGCCCTTGTATTTGGTTTCTACGATCTTCATAAAGTCCGGGTGATATTCTTTATCAACATCATTGTAATACATCTGAAGCAGGTCGCAGAATATTTTTTTGTCGGTGGGAACATCATAATCCTTAAAGAATTTTTCTGCTTCTTTTTTAATGGCCTCGGTAGTGCTTTTAATTGCTTCAACATCGTTTGGTGAGTTTGTAAGAAGTGCGTTTAACTCATAGCACTGCAGCGGGAACATTATAACATCTGCTCCCTGAAGTAAAGCCTCAAGAACATAAGTTTGTGCAAGAGACTTTTTTACGTTCTGTTCGTATGATTTCTGCATATCCGACAGAGCATTTCCGAACAGGGCCTTTCTTTCGGGTGTGGCGCTGAGCCATTGGGTATAACGGTTCTCAAGATCCCGTTTTTTTTCTAAGACGTTATTGCGTTTTAATCCGCGTGTCTGGCCAATATAGTATTTCCAGTAATTAGCAGTTGTAGCATATTTGTAAGAGTACATGATCCTTATTTCGTTGCTTATATCCATGTCCTCCCTCATAATGGCGAGTTTGCGATCCCTTATCTTTACTACAGCCGGATTATTGTTTTCGATCGCTGTCTGTACTCCGTATGAAGTAAGGTATCGGTTAGTGGTGCCGGGGAATCCCATTACCATTACAAAGTCATCCTTTTCGAGACCTTTTATTGAAATGGGGAGCGAATGCTTGGGGATATAAGGAACATTGCCGGTTGAATATTCTGCAGGCTGGTTGTCCTTTGATGCATAAATGCGAAGCATCGAAAAGTCGCCGGTATGACGTGGCCACATCCAGTTGTCGGTATCGCCGCCGAATTTTCCAATTCCCGAAGGAGGGGCTCCGACAAGACGAACATCCAGATAAGTTACAAAAACAAATAAAAAGTACTGGTTGCCTTCGAAGACAGGAGTTACTTCAACATTATAGTTATCTGAAGTTTTGGCTTCCTTTTCAATCGCCCTTATCCTCTTTGCTATCAGGCTCTTTCTTTCACTTTCTTTGGTCGCATCAGTAATACCGGCAAGAACGCTGTCGGTAACATCTTTCATTATTACAAGGAAACTTGCACAGATGCCTTCGTTTGGTAATTCCTTATCTTTTGAATATGCCCAGAAACCATCAGTAAGGTAATCCCGATCGACAGCGCTGTGTGTCTGTATCATATCATAACTGCAATGGTGGTTTGTAAGCAGGAGACCTTCTTTGGATATTACCTCGGCTGTACAGAAAAATGCAAGGGGATTACTGGCATTACTCAGACCGCATACTGCATCTTTAAGACAGGCCTGATTGACATTGTAAATATCATCAGGAGTCAGTTTGAATCCCTGGGCTTTCATCTGAGCATAGTTTTTACCAATCAGGGATAAGAGCCACATGCCTTCATCAGCTCTAACTGCCTGAAATATGAAAAGGAATGCAAAAATGACCACCAATAACTTTTTCATTGCTTGTTTTTTTAATTAATTACAAAATAAACAAATTGAAAGTGGTAAAACAAGGATTTTTTTTGTTTTTTTGTGAAATATCAAAAAAAACACACCAAACACACCCAACAC
>CAZEWB010000217.1:0-6493 GCA_964515655.1 uncultured Bacteroidales bacterium | reverse complement strand
TGAAGATTGCCGACTTTAATATGTACAATTTTATCCCGTTTACAGTATAATCATTTTGCATTAAAAATTAATCATTATTCATTTGAATCATCTGCCTGATCTTTCCCGGGGCTTGTTTCATCTGCCATTCCCTTTCTGCTTCTTTATTTTTTGACGCCTTTACAGCATAGACGGCTGCGTATACTGCATGACCTGAAACGTGGGCAGTTGCGGCAGCGTGACCAGCCGCACGGGCTGCAGCAATGGCTTCGGGGACAATAGCATCTCGGGCTGCAGCATGAGAAGCAAGTGCATACTTACGTGCTTCGCCTGCTTTTATTTTGCCTTTAACCCACAAGCGGGCGGCCTCAATTGCTAAACGGGGACGGTCGTCTCCGGGGTGTTCTTTTTCAAAAAAGGGAAGCACATGTTCCGCACAGTCGGCAGCCCAGAGGGCAAGGAGTTTATGTTCGTCTTCCTCGATTTTTTTCACAATGCTTTCTGATTATTCAAAGAAATAATATGTTTTTGCTTTCATGGTTTTGTTTAAGAATTTCACCTGCTAATAAAATGTAAAGTTGATCGGGATCTGAAATGAAACCCTTACTGCTTTGCCTCTTTGTCTCCCGGGTTTCCATCTGGGCATGCTCTTTACAACACGAAGGGCTTCGTTGTCGAGTAAAGAATTAACGCCGCTGATAAGTTCAACACCGGTGACATTTCCTTCAGCATCTATTATAAACTGTATTATGACTTTCCCTTTAATTCCCTTGTCGTATGCGGTCTGGGGATACTGTGTGTTCTTTGCTATCCACCTCAGTAATGCAGGAACGCCGCCTTCGGGGAACTCGGGCTTTTCTTCGATGCTGTAATACCCGTATGTCGGAGCGGAGCCATTGCTTGAATCTGAAAAGGATTCATCTACAACAGGTTTATTCTCGATACTATCTTTTAACTGATCTGTAGTGGGAATGGCCTTTTCTTCTGTAGTATTATCCACAACTTTTATTGCGGTGCTGGTTTTATCAATATCATCCTGCAAAGGTTTTAACTCAGGAGGCGGAGGCAGTTCATTTTGTTCAAGATTAATATTCATCAGATCAACAGTTACAGTATTATCTAAAAGGAAAGAATCATCACTTAAAAAATCATACTGCATTATATAAGTTGGCACTACTACTAATATGAGGATCCAAACGCCAATAACTGCTGAGGTAATAAGATCTATGCTGTTCTTTTTTTTTAGATAGAAGGCCCCGTATTCTTTATTCCTGAACTCAAAAACGATATCATCCCAGTTTTTATTATTATTGGCGTCCATTGATCTTTGTCGGGATTGATTAGATATTATTTTTCACAAAAATAAAGAAAAATACTTATTGTAAAAACCATGCCGGAATTATAGGTAACCGATTTAACACAAATTATATTACTCAGATGGTTTGTACCGGATGACCATGAAATGAATAATAAAATTTAACCTTTCATTAATATAAATAACGTTTTGTCCTTGCCATTTATAAAATTTGCAAGTATTTTTGACATCATAAATAATTAAAAAAAGGTTATGCAGAAAAATCTTTTCAGTGCAGCCATGCCGCATATAATTGCAATCATAGCGTTTTTTATAATATCGCTTGTTTATTTTTCTCCGGTACTCGACGGCAAAAAGATCAGGCAGTCTGATATGCTTACATATCAGGGCGCATCGAAAGAAGCGACCGACTGGGAGGCACAATACGGCCACCCCGCGCTGTGGACCAACAGCATGTTCGGCGGAATGCCCACTTTTCTTGTGACACACACCTCCACGGCCAATCAGTTGATCCATATTCACCCTTTTTTCAGTCTTTTCAACCTCAAGCCCGTTAACCATATTTTTCTCTATCTTCTTGGGTTTTACCTTCTCCTGCTTGTGTTCGGGATAAACCCATGGCTTTCGATGGCCGGGGCGATAGCCTATGCTTTTTCGACTTATTTTATAATTATTCTTGAACCCGGACATGTCACCAAGGCCTTCGCCCTGGGATATATGCCTGCAGTGACAGGGGGCGTTTATCTGGCGTTTCACGGCAAGAAATACCTTGGCCTGGTAATGATGACAATTTTCCTTTCGCTGCAGATATATATGAACCATATACAGATAACTTACTATACAATGCTCATCATTCTGTTCATGGGCGCTTTTGAGTTATATAATCACTTCGCAAAAAAACAGGTACTTTCTTTTTTCAAAACAGTTGCGCTGCTATGTGTTGGCGTTATCCTTGCTGTTGCCTCAAATATTACAAGCCTGTGGACAACTTACGAATATGGCAAATATTCTATCAGGGGAACGTCTGATCTTACACTTAACAACAAGGATAACCAGACAGGAGGACTGGAAAGGGATTACGCAACATCATGGAGTTACGGTGTGGGCGAAAGCATGACGCTGTTCATCCCGAATGCGCGCGGAGGATCATCCTCATCCAAACTTGATAAAAGTTCTGAGACATATTCGTATTTTTTCAAACAAAGTAACCATAAAGTCGCTGAACAGTATTGCAAGCATATCCCTACATACTGGGGACCACAGCCCTTTACCAGCGGGCCTGTTTATCTGGGGGCATCCGTCCTTCTGCTGTTCATAATGGGATTGTTCCTGCTAAAAGGACCTATAAAATGGTGGCTGCTTTCGGTCTCTGTCCTTGCCCTGTTCCTCGCGTGGGGCAAACATTTTATGACGCTTACAGACCTTTTCCTCGACTATGTTCCCGGATACAATAAATTCCGGGCGGTGTCGATGATCCTGATTATAGTTGAATTTGCCGTACCTCTTCTTGCCGTATTATTTATTGACAAGCTGCTGAAAAAAGAATTTGACCCTGCAAAAGTCAAAAAAGCGCTTATCTATTCGATAAGTATCCTTGGTGGGATCGCATTTATATTTTTACTTATGGGCTCATCATTATTCGATTTTTCATCACCCGAAGACGCGCAGCTTAAAGAGGCCGGTTACCCGGTTGACGCAATAATTTCCGACCGTATGAGCATGCTTACATCCGATTCATTCCGTTCCCTGGTTTTTGTTTTGCTTACAGGAACTGTCGTTTTCCTTTCGATGAAAAACAAGATCAAGACAAATATAGCGATAGGACTTTTTGCAGTGATATTCCTTGCTGACCTATGGCCGGTTAACAAACGCTACGTAAGCAACGACAACTTTATTTCAAAGCGCGAATCCAAACAGAGTTTTACACCTACCGAAGCAGACAACTTTATCCTGCAGGACAAAGACCCTGACTTCAGGGTTTTCAATGCTTCGGTAAATACCTTCAACGATGCCAGCACTTCATATTACCACAAGTCCATCGGGGGTTACAGCGGCGTTAAAATGAAACGTTATCAGGAACTTATCGAGAACCAGATAGCGAAACAGAATTTCAGTGTTCTTAATATGCTCAACACAAAATACTTTATTATTCCTACCAAAGAGGGGGCAATCCCGCAACAGAATCCCGAAGCTCTGGGCAACGCATGGTTTGTCGACAGTATTAAGATTGTGGCAAATGCCGACTCAGAACTCTCCGCACTTACAAAATTCAATCCTGCAAAAACGGCGATCATCGATAAAAGGTTTGAGAATGAAGTAAAGGGATTTAAAACCGAAAGCGATTCGGGCGCAACGATAAAACTCACAAAATACGAACCCGAAAAACTTAATTATACCTCAGTTTCCAAAAAGCAACGTCTTACCGTTTTCTCCGAAATATATTACGACAAGGGATGGGAAGCTTATCTGGACGGGAAACCGGTATCACACTTCAGAGTCAACTACGTTCTGAGGGCTATGATGATCCCTGCAGGAAAGCATGAGATAGAATTCCGGTTCGTTCCTCGTTCATATTTTCTTGGTGAAAAGATATCATTTGCAAGTTCAATACTTACAATTGCATTGCTTCTGCTTGTCCTTTTCGGCGAGTGGAGAAAGATGAACAAGGTAAAGGTCGCGGCAGAGACTGAGAAGTAGAATAGTTTTATTACATTTCTCTCACTTGCATACACTTTTCTTATTTGTATGTTGCTGTTCGGATTACCTAAATCTTGTTTTAGGTTGAAAGGTTGAGCGGCTGGTTTGGTTTATTGTAAATGGTCGTTGGTTAAAAAAAACGTCTTACCAAACCGGCAGCCATAACCAAAAACTACAGACTATTTGCCAAACCAGTTGCTCAACCTATCAACTTTATACCCGAATAGATTCATTTGTTTTTAACAAAAAACATTATATTTGCGTAAGAGTTTGTAAACAGATAACAGAACATCATGAAAAAAATACTGGTTACAGGGGGTGCAGGATTCATTGGCAGTTATCTTGCCGAAGAATTGATAAAAGAAAAGGACACCGAAGTTGTCGTTGTTGACAATCTGATTACCGGCCATTTGCTGAAGCTTCCGAAACCCAGTCCAAATTTCAGGTTTATTAAAGCCGATGTTAACAACAGGAGCGAAATTTCTGAAATAATGATGTCGTACCGCTTCGACTACGTTTTTCATTATGCAGCGCTTGTAGGAGTTGAGATGACCATTAAAAATCCCGTTGCTGTTCTGAACGACCTTAGCGGTCTAAAAAACATTGTTGAACTTTCGAAGAACACCGGTGTTAAACGCATTTTTTACAGTTCGTCTTCGGAGATCTATGGCGAGCCTGTTGAATTTCCCCAGCATGAAGACACAACTCCCCTCAACTCCCGCCTGCCATACGCTATTGTTAAAAATGCCGGCGAGGCTTTTCTGAAATCATATTACCGTGAATTCGGACTTGAATACACGATCTTCCGCTTTTTCAACACATACGGCGACAAGCAGAGTCGTCATTTTGTCATAAGCCGGTTCATTGCACTCGCACTTTCCGGTCAGGATATTACAATATACGGTGATGGCAAACAAACGCGTACATTCTGTTATATTGATGATAATATAACAGCAACCCTTAATGCTTTTCACAAGAATCTTGATATTAATGAAGTCGTGAACATAGGCGACGACAAGGAAACCACCATTAACGAACTTGCTGCTATCATAAAAAAACTTACCGGTTCCCGCTCAAAGATAGTTCACCTTCCGCCACTCGCCGAAGGCGACATGCACGGACGCCGCCCCGATGTCAGTAAAATGAATTTATTGCTATCGCACCCGAGGATACCACTCGAAGATGGGATACGCAAGGTCCTTGATAAGGGCCTGTTCGAACTTAAAATCCAGGGCTGATGATCACCCTTAAGCAGGCATCCGAACTTGTACAGGCTGAGATCAACAGGCTGACGACAGAAAACAATGTTCCCGCTACCCTGTACGAACCTTATTATTACATGATGGAAGCGGGTGGTAAACGCATCCGCCCTTCCCTTTGCATATTCTCATGCAGCATATTCAACGAGAACTACAAACAGGCAATAACACCCGCTGCCGGAATTGAGGTTTTTCACAACTTCACCCTTGTTCACGATGATATTATGGACAAGTCCGACTTCCGCCGCAACCGCGCCACCATTCATAAAAAATGGAACGTAAACACAGCCATCCTTACCGGTGATGTGATGATGATAAAAGCTGCGGAAATGTTCAGTAACCTTCCGGCCGAAACATACCAGAAAGTGATGCCGCTTTTCCTGGAAACTGCACGCAAGGTCTGCGAGGGTCAGCAGTACGACATGGACTTCGAAACGGAAACTCTTGTTACCATTCCTGCCTACCTGCTTATGATAAGACTTAAAACAGCAGAACTCATCGCAGGCTCTCTTAAGATCGGAGCAATTATAGGAGGCGCTCCCGAAGCCGCTGCTGACGCGCTGTACAGGTATGGAATAAACATCGGCATTGGATTCCAGCTTCGCGACGACTACCTTGATGTTTATGCAAAAGAAACAGAACTTGGGAAACCTGTTGGCAGCGATATCCTTAACAAAAAGAAAACATACCTCTACCTCTACGCTCTCGAAAACGCCGGAGTAAAAGAAAAAAATTACCTCTCAGTCCTGTTCTCTCAAAACTCCACTCCTTCTGCCGGTGATGTGGAAAACGTAAAAGAAATCTACCTGAATCTTAACATCCCCGATGTTATAAACGAAAAAATAACTCAGCAGCAGAATTTTGCTCTTCAGCAGTTAGAAGGAGCAGGCCTGCCACAGGATGTGGTAGATGAACTTACTGCATTCGCAGGGAAAATGACGAGCAGAGCGATGTAAGTCAAGCTTATTTTTGTCGAAAGTCTGAAAAAATAGAAATCCTAATAATTAAATTCCAATACTCAAGCATCAATTTCCAAACAAAACCAAAATTCTAAATTCAATTTTCAAAACCAGGCTTTTCGACGATTCCATGTCCTCCTTTATGCGACTGAGCTTCCTAAAGTGTACGCTGTCGGACGATGGAATGTCGGTTGGGGCTTCGTCCGACCTTCCATCGTTCCCCCGGGGAAAAGGTTAAAAGGTTGAGCAACTGGTTTGGAAATTGGTTATTGGTTGTATGGTTG
>CAZEWB010000216.1:2834-6497 GCA_964515655.1 uncultured Bacteroidales bacterium | reverse complement strand
TGTGTTGGGTGTGTTTGGGTTTGTTTTTATTATTGTCTCTTTTTTTCCTTTCTGACATAATAGATTTTTATAAGGCAATTATAGAACAAAAATAGCAAATGGTCGGAAAAGAATGAAAATATTTTTTTGGTAGATTGAAATGAGAAGATCATCCCGATCGGGTATAAAAGGATACTTTTAATAAAAATTATACCCGAAAGGGTGTAAATGCCAAAAAATACTGCCAAAGCGGTAAAATAGTTTAAAATACTTGACAGTTATTATTAATTGTCTTATATTTGCCGCTAAAACGGTAATTATGCTTACTCCTGAAGTTTTATCAAATATAATTAAAAAGCACCGCAAGGCTGCCGGACTTAGTCAGCTGCAACTGGCAGAAATGGCGGGCGTTGGAAAAACAGTTGTCTATGATATAGAAAAAGGCAAAGAGACAATACAACTTGATACATTGAGGAAGATACTTCAGGTTTTAAATATAAAGGTTCAGTTACAAAGTCAGTTGATGAACAAAATAATGAATGCAGATGAGAACATCTAAAGTATATGTTTGTGGAAATGAAGCGGGCTTGCTTACTGAAATAATATTCGGAAAAGAATACCGCTTTGAATATAATGACGGTTATATAGGTTTGCCGGTTTCGCTTACCATGCCTGTGAGTCAGAAAACGTGGCTATACCATGAATTTCCACCCTTTTTTGACGGCCTTTTGCCCGAAGGTCACCAACTGGAGGGACTTTTAAAACAGGGAAAAGTTGACAGGAATGATTATTTCTCGCAGTTAATAATTGTGGGAAATGATACTGTCGGTGCAGTAACTGTAAAGGAGGCCGGTATATGAAGCGATGTCCGGTGACGTATGAACCATGCGGCAGAGCACTTTATAGTGAAAAGGGATTAAAAATATTGTCTCAGAATCTTGACAATCTGGAATTGCTGTCTTATACAGCAGAAGAGCAGAGAGCAGAAGCCATGGTCAGAGCGACAAAGCTTTCTATTCAGGGTGTACAGCCAAAACTAAGCGCTATCATTAATATAAAGGAATCCCGGTTTGAACTGGTTGATACCGGAGGAAAGTATATTCTTAAACCACAGCATCAGATATATCAGCAGCTCCCGGAAAACGAAGATGTGACCATGCGGATGGCTAAGGCAGCAGGTATCAATGTTCCTTTACATGGTATGATCTGGTCGAAAGATAGATCTCTTACATACTTTATAAAGCGGTTCGACAGGGAAGGGCATAAGAATAAAATTCCTGTTGAAGATTTTGCTCAGCTTGCTGGAATGAACAGAAACACAAAATACAATTACTCTATGGAAAAACTTGTTTTGCTTATTGATGAATTCTGCACTTTTCCTGTTATTGAGAAAGCAAAGCTGTTCCGCCTGGTCCTTTTTAACTTCCTGGTTGGAAATGAAGATATGCATCTGAAAAATTATTCTGTAATAAGGAATGGCGATAAGATAGAGTTATCTCCGGCTTACGATCTATTAAATTCTACCATTGTATTAAGGGGCGGGGCCGAAGAAATAGCATTATCACTTGCCGGTAAAAAAAGAAGACTTACCCGCAAAGTATTGGTTGATTATTTCGGAAAAGAACGTTGTGGTTTGACAGACAAAGTTATTGAGAAAGATCTACAGGCTTTATCTGAAGCAAAAAGCCGATGGTTCAAATTACTTGATAGTAGTTTTCTTTCCGATGATTTTAAGGAAAAATATCAGACATTGCTTGAAACCCGGATAAAGATATTGGGGGTGTAAAATATCAATCCTCATCCGGGTCAATATCCATATAGTCATCGGGATTGAATGGAATATCATCATCAGGGTCTTTGTCAAAAGGGCCTACGCCGGGAGGATTGAATAACCCCCAGCGGTCGATGATATAATTCTCTTTGTCGAAACCGGCAACCCAGTCAATAAAAAGCAGGCGGTATTCTTCGATCAGATCCCTTACGATCTGGTAATACTGCACATCTTTAAATCCAAATGCTTTAAGCGAATGATTCTGAACCATCAGATCATTTGCCGCTTTCCGGATTATAGCAGCGGCTTGCATCCTGATGCAGTATAAATCACCCGCTTCTGCACCGCCAACTTTTACAAAAAGCAAAGCAGCATCTCCGTACATTTGTGCTTTAATATCCTGCAGGATCTCATTGTCCTCAGGAATCAGTTCGCCTATCTGACGAACAGCTTCGGATATTTCCTTGCCCTTTTTGAATATCGGAAGGTCTCTTGCGTTAATTTTATCTTCTTCGTCGTGCATAATAAAAACAGAAATTATCAATTACAAAGATAATAAAGACTATATTCGTGTCAACAAACCTGCCGAAACTTTCCAAATTCCTACCTTGTCTCCTTCTTCTTTCACCGAAATAGTTTTACTGTTAACTCTCACAACGATCCCCAGATGAATATTCCCATCGTAATCTTTCCACGAAACTTTCTGCCCCGGCTGAAACTGAGAATTCATTGCCAGACGGTACAAGTCATCCATAACCTTTATGCGGTGAATTACCATTCGGTTTACTGCAATCAGTTCAGAACGATCAAGTAAATTTAGTAATTGTTCAATTTTCTGTAATGTTTGCGGGTCTTTTATATTCTCCATAACAGGCGTGATAAATAATATTTTACTTTCCGATACAAAACTTCCCAAAAATATTTTTAAGGATATCAGTATCGGAGATCTTTCCTGTGATCTCGCCGAGATGCTGATTTATCTGCCTTATTTCCTGTGCAACAAGGTCGGTGGAGACTTCGTTGTTAAATGCCTTTTGTGTGCGGTGGCATGACCTGAGGGCTTTTGCAAGAGCGTCGAGATGGCGGAGATTGCTTATAGCAACATCACCGGTCTGTATATTGTCGAGTTGCAGGAATTCTGTCATGGTTTCCATGACCTCATTTAATCCCTTTCGGAATTTTGCCGAAATAAAAAGCCGTTTATCGGATTTTACCACATCAAGATCTTTTTGCAGTTGTGATATCTCCTTTTTACTGAGTTTTTCGGTTTTATTCACAAGGTGTATTATCGGAATATCATTATCAGCGTGTTTGATGAGCCGACCTAAAGTTGCTCTTATATCTATAGGCTTTTCGTCAGGTGCTGATAAAAATAAGATAAGCGAAGCTTTATGCGCCTGCTGGTATGTGCGTTCAATACCAAGGTTTTCGACAACGTTAAGGGTTTTACGCAGCCCGGCAGTATCGGCAAAGCGTATCTTTATTCCATTGATGTCGATCGAGTCTTCCACAACGTCGCGGGTGGTGCCGGGGATATCCGAAACAATTGCTCTTTCCTCTTTAAGCAGTGCATTTAACAGAGTGGACTTTCCTGAATTTACAGGCCCTGCGATTACGACTGAGATACCGGATTTCATGGCATTGCCGCGTGCGAATGAATCAACAAGCGATTTCAGCCTGACCTCAATTTCATCAAGGAGTATGCGCAATCCTTTCCTGTCGGCGAATTCCACATCCTCTTCGCTGAAGTCAAGCTCCAGTTCTATCAGAGACGCAAAGCCCAGGAGTTTTTCCCGAAGCACATCAAGTTCAAGTCGAATTCCGCCGCGCATCTGCTGCATAGCAATTTTATGTGATGCTGTGCTATAGGATGCTATCAGGTCTGCCACAACACCCCAAACACAACAATCACA
>CAZEWB010000216.1:0-2824 GCA_964515655.1 uncultured Bacteroidales bacterium | reverse complement strand
TGTGTTGGGTGTGTTTGGGTTGTTTGTGTGGCCAAGCCCGGTGAATTCACAAAGCGGGCATTTCTGAACGGGAAGATGGACCACCGCTTCAGCCTGCGTCAGGTCCATCTTCCCGTTCAGAAATGCCCGCTTTGTGAATTCACCGGGCTTGGCCAGACGAACTTTATTTTTTAATAATAAACGAACAATTTCTTTCTGAATAAAAACCGACCCATGGCAGGATATCTCAATACAGTCCTCGCCAGTGTATGAAGCCGGGGCGTTGAAAACGGAAAGAAGAACATCGTCAATTACATTCTTTCCATCCCTTATCTCACCATATAGAATAGTGAAAGGGTTAAGGACAATTGTTTTCTTTTTAGTACGGAATATTTTTTTTACAAGATTGTGCGAGCCTTTGCCTGATACACGGATTACGGCAATAGCTCCGCTTCCGGGAGGCGTGGCGATGGCACAAATTGTATCGGACTTCTTCAGCGACATAATAGCAAAGATATTAAAAAAACGTCTTTATATATAGTACGAAATATTATTTACTGCAGAATTTTTATTAATTTTGTGTAATAACAGGGTAATGACATCAACTAACGAAATACTTGTAGAAATTAAATCAGTTGCCAACAGCATTTTACCAGGCTGCAGGGTTATTCTCTTTGGCTCAAGGGCAAGGCAGGATTCGCGATTTAATAGTGATTATGATATTCTTATTGTAACTGATGTATATATGAATCCTTCTGAAAAGATGCCATTTCGTACAAAACTACGAAAAATGCTTCTTGAATATGGAATATTTTCTGATATCCTTATTCAAAGTTCTTCTGAAATAAAAGTGAAGAAAAAACTAAAGGGCCATATTGTCAGGACTATTCTGTTAGAAGGCAAAGAATTATGAATGCTTCAAAAACAGAATTCGTTAAAAATTGGCTTGTTAAAGCAAATGAAGACATCGCCGTTGTGGATGAATTAATGCGGTCTGATGTTAGTGCTTTTACGTCCTCTATTTGCTTCCATGCTCAACAGGCGGTTGAGAAGTTTTTGAAGGCCTTTCTGGCGTATAAGGATGTTGATTTTTCAAAAACTCATGATGTGGATTATTTACTGTCGCTTTGCATTAATATTGAGAATGCCGGTTTTAGTAGCATAGATTTAAAAAGCCTTGCTGAATTTGCCGTTTCTGTAAGATATCCTGATGATTTCTTTGTTCCTGCTGAATCTGAAGCAAAGGAATACAGCGATATTGCTGTTGAGATCAAAAGACTTGTTGAATCAAAAATTATTCTTTAGGATTACGATTTGATCTGATGACTCATTTTTATTTCAATATTTATTTTGTTAATTTACCTGCAAACACAACCACATGCCCCTGTGTTTTGCAATAATCAAGAGTTAACTCTTTTATAAGAACGAGATTAGTATCTGCTTTGAGATTTTCCAGCATAATGCCCGACTCTTTCAATGCGAACCAGCTATCCCAGATAACGAGACTGTTCTTAAGAGAAGGGTGTGTTACAAGAATGTGAGTTTGATTGTAACGGGTCGTGTCGAATGGATCAATACCGCCATATAATGCAACAAAGGGATGCGTGCTAAAAATATTCTTATCCCTGAAAAAGTCAGTTTTTGTAACTGATTTAATAAGAAGATGGTCTGCGTGCATACGGAATTCACATGGAAATATAAACGCTGCAGGATTTGGCATGAACGGGAATATCAGCAAATATAACACCATCAAGCTGCGGACAACGAAACTTATTTTTTCTTTACGGATTATGTCAGTCCATTCAAAACTTTTTGCAGCAATTATTGCAATGCACGGAAGCACTGTTACAAAGACACGCTTAAGTCCCATGCTCGAAAAAGTTCCTGTTGCCCATGCTATTGTGTGGAATGCAAAAAAAAGCAGGAATGGAACAAGGCCAACAAATATTTCATCAGAAAACAGTGGGAGTTTTTTGCGGAAAAGCAACCATAATGTCAGGATCAGTCCGGCTAAAAGAAAAATGTAGACAGGCAGTCCGGTTACATACTGTAATTCAATAGCAAAATGCGACCAGTTTCCGCTTCCATACTGACTCGTTAGATGAGCGTATGGTATTTCAGTAAAGGTCCAGAGAAAACTTTTTCCTGCAAAAAGTCCGGCGAAAGAATACAGAATTGTCCCTGTTCCCAGTAATATTAGCGGTATAAAGTTTTTTCGCTTCAGAAAAAGAAATGCAAATCCTGAAATCAGTATCAGCCCTTCACTTCTGCAAAAAGGAAGAAACGAAAGAATAACAGCAGCCTTCCAAAGATCTTTTCGGGTAAACAAAAACAACCCTAATGAAAATAGAAGTGCAGAAAAAGGTTCTGTTAATCCCGATAAAGTTGTAATAAAAACGAAAGGAGTAAACAGAAAAATAGCCGGAACAAGTATGCTGTATTTTAAATTCAGGTTCTTTGCAGTCCTGTATGTTAGCCACGTCGCACCTGCCATACAGAGAAGATTGAAAAAAACAATTCCATCGGTTCCGAACTGTGCAAATGGCGATGCAACAAGAGTAAAAAAAGGTTTTCCCCAGTGATGTAAATACAGTTCAGAATGCTGAGGAGCATAACGTGCAATCAGATAGTGCATGGCGCTGTCGCCTTCGAAATAAAAGGCTTTGGTAGAAACCCATACAATTAACCCGGTTAGCAGGTACAGCAAGGGAATTATATAAACAATGCGCTTGTACGGCAAAAAGAATTTCATAGGCTAAAGATACAAATATTGTATATATTCGGGTATAAAGTTGATGGGTTGGGCAACTGGTTCTTTAAAAAGTCAATAGTCAATGGGTTGGGC
>CAZEWB010000215.1:0-6497 GCA_964515655.1 uncultured Bacteroidales bacterium | reverse complement strand
TAAAGAATTTAATAGTGGTATTGAGATATGGCCTGGCTTTAGTTTAGGTGTTGCATTTTAAATATGAAAAATTTTATTACCTTAATTGCATTACAGATAATGACTATTAATAGTTATGGAACATGTATCAGTGATAACGGTTATTTATCAGAAAATACATTAAGACCTGAAACAGATACTCAAAACTATTCTTTACCTAAGAATATAATTTATCTTGAATTCTTTGGCTCTACTCAATTTTACTTTTCTTTAAATTATGAAAGAACGTTATATTCAATTAAAAAAAACTATTTTTCATTAAGGATAGGTATTAACAGAGATGTCCAGGGAGTAGAGTATAACTTATATATACCTTTATCAGTTAATTATCAATATAGGATTAAAAACTCATCTCTTTTTGAAATCGGATTAGGGCCTGTTTATTGGCACCAGGAAATAAGCGATCGAGATGGGAATGATATTCATAATAGATTGTATTATGTAGCAAATATTGGATTCAGGTTTATTATTGGAGAACATTTCTTTATTCGTCCAAACTGTAACTTCTATTATTACTATTATTCTAATAGAAGAAAAGGTGAAATATGGCCTGGCCTTAGTTTAGGTGTTGCATTTTAAATATGAAAAATATTATTATTTTAATTGTATTACAAATAATGACATTAAATAGAATAGTCTAAAACATGTGCGTAGGGAGAGGGGAAAAGCAGCCGCCCTTCGACAAGGCCTTATCACAACTACTTCATTCATTCTATCAGAAGGGCCTGCTCAGGGTGACTGCTTTTTTGTGGTGGGTGGTGTGTTGCGGCGACCTCAAGGTTCTCCTATGGCATATACGAAGGCGAACCTTGAGGTCTGCGCTGGAAAAGACTTCGGTTCGCTGCAGAAACAAACTATTTTTCCTTAGCCTCCGCCTCCGCCTTAGCCTCAAAGCCTCCTGTAAATTACCTTTAATATTTATGACGAAAAACATATCCGTTCACATTTAAAAAATTTACCTTTGTTGAATAATGAAATTCTTAAAACATTAAATAATGAAAAAAACAGCATTGGCCCACGTTCACGAGCAAATGGGCGGAAAAATGGTAGAATTTGCAGGCTTTTACATGCCGCTGAAATTTGCAGGCGATATCGAAGAACACGTAACCGTACGCGAAAAGGTGGGCGTATTTGATGTGTCGCATATGGGCGAGTTCTGGGTAAAAGGTCCCAAGGCCCTTGCGCTTATCCAGAAAGTAACAAGCAACGATGCTTCTGTCCTGGTTGATGGCAAGGTTCAGTACAGCTGCTTCCCCAATGGCAAAGGCGGTATTGTTGACGACCTGCTTGTATATCGCGTAAATGCAGAGACCTACCTCCTTGTTGTAAATGCTGCCAACATCGATAAGGACTGGAACTGGGTTAACAGCCAGAACAGCGAAGGCGCAGTTCTCTATAATGCCAGCGACGAAATTTCACAACTCGCAGTTCAGGGTCCCCTTGCTCTTAAGGCAATGCAGAAACTCACTTCCACAACAGTTGTTGATATGGAATATTACACATTTAAGAAACTTGAGTTTGCAGGAATTAAAGATGTGATCTTCTCAACCACAGGTTACACAGGAGCCGGCGGCTGCGAAATTTATTTTGCAAATAAAGATGCCGAACATATTTACAAAGCAGTTCTTGAAGCAGGACAGGAATTCGGAATAAAACCTATCGGCCTTGCAGCCCGCGATACCCTGCGCCTCGAAAAAGGTTTCTGTCTTTATGGCAACGACATCGACGATACAACTTCACCATTGGAAGCAGGACTTGGATGGATCACCAAATTCACGGACAACAAAAATTTCATCGACAAGGAATACATGCTTAAACTGAAAGCCGACGGACTTAAGAAAAAACTTGTAGGCTTCGAAATGATAGACCGCGGAATTCCCCGCCACAACTATAAACTTCAGGATGCACAGGGCAACGAGATCGGGCATGTCACATCAGGCACCATGTCGCCAATGATGAAGATCGGAATAGGAATGGGATATGTAAAAGCAGAATTCTCAAAACCCGACACCGAGATCTACGTGAACATACGCGACAAAGCACTTAAGGCGAAGGTTGTGAAGCTGCCGATTTATAAGAAGTAGGTGTTACTATTCAATTTTCCTGTTTTGCTTTTGGCTTTTGGCCTTTGGCCATTGGCCGGGTTGAAGTCAGGCCAAAGGCCAAAAGCCAATAGCAAAACCTAACGCTGAAATTTACACCAACCTTATTCCACTTCCTCAAAATCCACGTAGTCGCCTTTATTATCTATTTTATTTGAAGGGCCGGGTTTTGCTTTTGTTTTTTCACGCTTTATTCTTTCGCCGGTTTGGTTATTGCCCTGCATGTTGTTTAATTTTCGTTTCATTTTCCACATCATATAGCGGAGCCATATCGTGACAAGCAGTCCGAGTGCGAAAATAAAAAGTATTATTACAAGAAAACCTTTAAGGATAAACATAGGCGTCAGGGATTTTGTTTATCAAACTTTTTTGCTTCCTCCCAGATCTCATTCATTTCGTCTAAAGACATGCTGTGCAGCGAGCGTCCCTGTGCAATGGTTTTTTCTTCGAGATATGAGAATCTTTTCATGAACTTGCGATTTGTCTTTTCGAGTGCAGATTCCGGGTCAATCTCGTAAAGGCGGGCAGCGTTTATAAGCGAAAAGAACAGATCGCCGAATTCCATCTCTGTCTTTTCGTAATTGTCGGTTTTTATTGCTTCGTCCTCTAGTTCCTTAAGTTCTTCACGCACCTTGTCCCATATCTGTTCCTTTTTGTCCCAGTCGAAACCGACACCGCGGACCTTTTCCTGTATCCTGTTCGCCTTTACCGTTGCGGGCAGGGAAACGGGAACCCCTTCGAGAACAGATTTGCGTCCTTCGCCTTTTTTTATCTCCTCCCAGTTGCGTTTTACATCTTCGTCGTCGCTCACTTTTGTGTCGCTGTATATATGCGGGTGGCGACGTACGAGTTTATCAATTATCGTTTCAAACACATCTTCGATATTGAAACTTCCCTGCTGCTCGGCTACTCTTGCATAGAAAACGATGTGCAGCATAAGGTCGCCCAGTTCGCCTTTTATCCCGTCCATGTCTTTGCGTGTAACGGCATCGGCAAGTTCGTATGTCTCTTCAATTGTAAGTTTGCGGAGCGTGTCGAATGTCTGTTTTTTGTCCCAGGGGCACTTGTCCCTGAGTTCAACCATAATTTCAAGTAATCTTAACAACAGATCGCTTGCCCGGCCGTAGTCCTCATTCTTCATTACCTGATTTTTGTTCAATAATATTTTCAACCGTCCAGGCGTAAGGCTCGGTCATGCAAAGGCTCTTAAGGGTTTTAACCACTTCTTTGAACAAGGGAGACTTCTTATACTTTTTAAGATAATTTACATTTTCCCAGATGGTATAAGAATAATAAACGTTCACAAACTTTTTCTCTGGGAAATGATCGTGGTGCACACAGCCTTCAAGTTTAACTTTCTCTTCGTTAAGATTTTTCATGAAATGATTGAAGATCTCCAGCTTCTTAGGATCGACCTCCATTTTGACAATCCGTAAAATCATAGTATTTCGATTCTGATATTTGTTCCTTCTTTTAATCCAAGCAGTTCGCGCGCCGAGCCGTTGCGGATGGCAATTTCCAGGAGTCCCGCGCTGTTGAAAACGGCCATCTGGTCCGACTGGCTTACATCACGGTACTGATTGCTGATAGTGTTAATGGGGTAGAATGTGTTGCCGGGATTTATCACGAACTTCCTGTCGCCGGCATGTTTCAGAAAATAATCGCGGTGAATATTTGTAATGGCGTTGCCAAATGAGTCGCTGTGTATAACCGTTCCCACGATTACGTTATCTTCGAACCAGGGCATCGGAGCGGTTTTCTGAACGACAGTACCGGCAAATTTCGTAAAACCGGATAATCCTTTTTCGTTGATGATCTTTAATGCTGTCTTTGCCAGTATGTCGGATTCGGGAAAAGACGTTTCTGCAAATCCTGATATCTCATATAATTCATCCGGCATCTTGTCCTGCCAGAAAAGTGTTGCAAAGCCATTGTCGGAAAATATAAAATACTGTTTTTCCCATTGTGCAACAAGGTAACGGCATTCGTTGTCGGACTCTGATTTCACTGCAACAAGATGTATCGTTTCGGCAGGATAATATGAGAAACACGACCTGAGAATAAATGCCGCCTGTTCGATCCTGAACGTTTCGACCTGATGTGTAAGTTCAACAATTCTTATTTCTTCACCGCCCGATAACAGCATACCCTGCAGCACGGCCATGTAGTAGTCGGCTTTCTTCCAGTCTGTTATGACGGTAATTGTTCTCATCGGGAAACAGTAAATGCTATTAAAAATAAGATTGTAAATTTACAGTTTTTTACTGCAAACCTTATGAAAGAAAGAAATATTGTTGTAAATCACATCGATCCCCTTGAATTATGGGGCATTAACGAAAGCCGTTTTAAACAGATCTGCTCGTATTTTCCCGATCTTAAGATAGTGCTTCGCGGTAACGGGATACAACTGAGCGGACCTGAAAAACCAATGAATGATTTTGAGAAAAAACTGGAACTGCTGGTCGAAGAAATTAAGCAAAACGGTTCCGTTGACGACAGGTGGCTTACTGATATTTTCGGCGGGGAACCCGTAAAAACCAATGGCAGCGGTAACGAAGGATTTATACTTTCCGACACTCTCGGAAAACCGATAAAGGCATTTACTGTAAATCAGATTAATCTACTGCACGAATCCGGGAAGAACGACCTTGTTTTTGCCGTAGGTCCGGCCGGAAGCGGTAAAACATACACTGCAATTGCCCTTGCCGTAAGAGCGCTGAAGAACCGTGAAGTAAAAAGGATAATCCTGAGCCGCCCGGCAGTGGAGGCGGGAGAGAACCTTGGTTATCTGCCAGGGCACATCAAGGACAAACTCGACCCGTATCTTCAACCATTATATGATGCATTGCAGGATATGATCCCAAGTAAAAGGCTGCGCGATTATTACGAAGAACGCATCATCGAGATAGCTCCACTTGCATTCATGCGGGGACGCACCTTAGACAACGCTTTCGTGATTCTTGACGAAGCACAGAATGCAACAATCGGACAGTTGAAAATGTTCCTTACCCGCATGGGACGGAGTGCCAGATTTATTGTAACAGGCGATCTTACGCAGATAGACCTCCCCCGCAAATCCGACTCGGGCCTTGTAAAAACAATAGAAATGCTGGAGTCTGTTGAAGGGATATCCGTGGTCCGTTTCGAGGAATGCGATATTATAAGACATAAACTCGTGAGGTTTATTGTGAGGGCGTTTGAGAAGGAGGCGTAGGGTTTTTCGCTCTCCCCGTGAATGTCATTCTGAACGCAGTGAAGAAACTATAGTGATATTTAGAAACTGTTTTGAATATTTCGAATTGCCACATAGTGGCAAAATATTTATAAAAACATCAATACAAATAATAATTGTCCCATCGGGACAAAACACTACCAGACAGTTCTGTCCCTACAGGACAGTTGAATTGTTATTTTAGGTTTTTATAAATATTTGATCCCTACGGGATCTGAAAAGGACAATTTAGATAAAAATCAAATCAACTTTTTTAGTTTCTTCGCTTCGCTCAGAAGGACAAAGGGGGCGGATGTTTATGGAGACACACCGTTAATATTTATCTTATAACTTAAACCAGTACGGTACGATTTTAAATCATTTAAATAAATATTTTTGCTACCGAAAAATTAAGCATATGGACACATTAGTTAATACCGAATTCAAATTTCCCGGAGCAACAAAGTTCTACCGCGGCAAAGTACGCGATGTTTATACAATAAACGACCTGCTTGTAATGATCGCTACCGACCGCATTTCTGCATTTGATGTTGTTCTTCCCAAAGGTATCCCATACAAAGGCCAGGTCCTTAACCAGATCGCGGCAGAATTCCTTGATACAACTTCGGACATTGTTCCCAACTGGAAGATATCGGTACCACATCCCAATGTTACCATAGGCCACAGGTGCGAACCGTATCCGGTTGAAATGATAGTTCGTGCATACCTTACGGGCAGTTCATGGAGGACGTACAAATCAGGCCAGCGCCACATTTGCGGTGTTCCCGTTCCGGACGGTTTGAAAGAACACGACAGGTTTCCCGAACCAATAATCACTCCCACAACCAAAGCCGTCGAAGGTCATGACGAAGACATTACACGCGAAGAAATTATTTCCTCCGGCCTTATTCCCGAAAAGGAATATTTGCAGCTCGAAAAATATTCGCTTGAAATTTTCAAACGCGGAACAGAAATAGCCACAAAGCGAGGCCTCATCCTTGTTGACACAAAATACGAATTCGGAAAAAAGGACGAAAATATTTATCTTATTGATGAAATCCACACACCCGATTCCTCCCGTTATTTTTATCTCGAAGGCTACGAGGGACGCCAGGCACAAACCAACCCCAAACACACCCAACACA
>CAZEWB010000214.1:5546-6520 GCA_964515655.1 uncultured Bacteroidales bacterium | reverse complement strand
TGTGTTGGGTGTGTTTGGGTTGTGTTTTTCTTGAAATTGTCCACGGAGACATTTGAGTAACGCCGGGTACAGAAACAGTATTAGTAGTAGTATTGCTGGTTTGTCCTGCTAATGGCGGTTGCCATGAGTTTGTAGGAGTATCATATCGCTGGGCGGTCATATTATTTACATCTTCTCCGTTCAAGGGAGCTTCGTCGGCATCAGTGTCATATGTGAATCCGAGCGTAGCAGAACCGCCTGTAAGAGGATTTACCGTTGGGCTGATAGACCAGAAACGTCTTACAATATTCGCAGCATTTGCAGGAGGGGTTGTTCCTGTATTTACTCCATTCAGGTTAGTAACAATTGTTGGCCTGTTGTTGTAAACAGTATTTGCGTCTGCACCGCCTGTAGGATATGTAGAGAGTGTCAGGTTCCCGCAATTGGCCCCCGCCGAATTAAATGTAAATGGGATGTAAGACGTGGCAGTACCGAATGGAAATACATGAGCACCGGAGGTAGTGCCGATGTTCCATTGTATCCTGCTGTTGAAGGCCTGATCAAGGGTTGTACTTCCAATATATCCTGTCGTTCTTGTAATTGCACCGGTTCCCGGGTTGGTTACAGTAATAAGGTATCCGTTAATATTCAGTACGCCTGCATTCAATGCCAATACTCCTGTAAGGCTTGTTATACCACCAACCTGAGTGTTTACATCCATTGTTGTAGTCCCGGCCCCGCTTTTGGTCAGGTTAAAGAAATTAGTGATAAAGCTACCTCCGATAGTCTGGGCATTGGTCCCAAGAAATTCAGTAGTATTATAATCAAACGTTGTCGGTGCAACATTCATCTGAAATACGCCATTGTTTACATAGTTATACCAGCTGCCTTCAAGTTTGATGTAACTGCCGTTGCTGACATTATTTTCGGTGTAAATTCTCCCATTAAAAGCGCCGCTGGTATAATTATAAAAATTACCAAACACACCCAACACA
>CAZEWB010000214.1:0-5536 GCA_964515655.1 uncultured Bacteroidales bacterium | reverse complement strand
TGTGTTGGGTGTGTTTGGGTTGTGGTGTTTACAGTAACAGTTACCGTTAGATCCACCGTCTATGTACATATATGCATGTGAACCGGCACCTCCCTTGAAATATATAACAGCTCCGTTATTGATTACGCCTATCTGACCGGTGTTTACAGTAACAGTTACCGATACGCAACCGGTTGTATTGCATGTGCCGACTGCCCTCACATAATAGGTTGTAGTAACTATCGGATTTACGGTAATTGATGCGCCCGAACCTACACCTGTACCTCCGCAACTTCCCGAGTACCATTGCCATGAAGCGCCCGCTCCAAGTGAACCGCCGTTAACAGTAAGGGTAGAAGAGCCACCGCTGGCGATTGATGCCGGGTTTGCCGTAGCGCTGGTGGGTGCCGTTGAAAATGCATTAATATTAACAATAACACTGGCACATGCCGTAGTATTGCAGGTTCCTTCCGCCCTGACGTAATATGTAGTCGCAACAGCAGGGTTAACAACTAAAGGAGATCCCGTACCCACTAATGTTCCTCCACAGCTTCCTGTATACCATTTCCATGAAGCGCCTGTACCGAGTGAGCCGCCGGAAACTGATAATGAAGTGGGACTTCCGGGACAAACCGGGTTAACTGAAGCTGAAGCTGACATCGGGTCGGTAGAAAGCGCGCTGACAGTAACAACAAGAGATGCACATGCGGTTGTATTACAGTCTCCTTCTGCTCTGACATAATATGTAGTTGTAATTGCAGGACTCACAACGATACTTAATAAACCCGAACCAATCAATGTTCCGCCGCAACTTCCCGAATACCAGTTCCATGATGCATTTGTTCCCAACGAGCCGCCTGATACAGTAAGTGTTGTAGAATTACCCGGACAAATTGGATTGGTAGTGGGAGATATGCCCGCTGGGGCTACGGATACTATTTTCATAGTTATGTTAATACTTACACAACCTGTTGTATTGCATGGCCCCTCAGCCCTGACATAATATGTAGTTGCAGAAGCGGGAGAAACAGAAATGCTGGCGCCTGTTCCCACTAAAGTGCCGCCACAACTCCCTGAATACCACGTCCACGAAGCGCCAACGCCAAGCGTACCGCCAACTACTGTAAGTGTAGTAGAACTGCTGGGACAAACAGGATTTTCGGATGCTGATATAGAAGTAGCGGCAGTAGAAGAGGAATTAACAGTAAGAGTGACCTGATCTGAGGTTTCATCAGGAGCACAGCCGTTGGTTATAATACAACGGTACTCGTATGAGCCGGCAACACTTATTCCGCCAACTGTCATAGTTGATGAAGTCGGGTTTGTATAAACAGCCCCGGTAGGTGTTCCGTTTACAACGTTGTTCCAAAGTCCTCCGCTGTAATGCTGCCACTGGTACAAGGGAGCAGGGCCGGCAACGCAGGTAAAATTTGTACTACCACCAGTACAGAAAGAACTATTAGCAGGTTGTGTGGTTATTGAAGGAGAAGTGCAGCCACTGATATATTTATATGCAAGCGTAAAAGCTGCTGAACTGGAATAATATTCATGTACTTTCAGATAATAAAATCCATCTGATGGGGGCGACCAGGCCTGATATGTAGAACCCAATGTTGTAGCATCATAACTACAAGCACTTGCTCCGTCAATATACCAAAGCGAAACAGCCGATGCATCATACATTGTCATATCTGCATCGCCGGTAGGAGCGCTTCCGCCAACAGCATCAACCGAGCAAAGGCTGAAATCGTAATCATTGGCTGCATACATATAAATTTTATATATTCTGCACCCGGTAGCTGTAAAAGTGTTTTCTCCATGCAACTGCCAGCTCGCTATTGGAGTAATTGTATAGTCAAAGGTCGGAGGGGTGTAGCAATGCTCCGTACCGGAAGGACAACTAACAAAAAAAGTATGGTTGCTGGCTAGGTCGTCTTCGTCGTCCAAAAGAATGTAATAAGTGATTCCGGCTGTCCAGCTCATTGCCCCGTAGACCCCGGTAGTATAAACATCAGTAATGCAGGTCCAGCCTGTTTCCGCACAAGTGGAAGCCTGCCATGCATAATCTACCCAACTACCGGCAGAGGTAACCTCAATTGAGTAGGTTCCGGTAGTTGCAGGTACAAAACTGTATATTTTCTCTGTGCCGGAAACAGAATATCCGCAAAACGATGTGTTCCAAACACCGGTTCCGCCACTTACATATGTTTGCGAATTGCCGGGTCCGCACGCCGCAATGCTCGTTACACTTGAACAAGGAGTACCTGTAGGGCAAACGACAGCTACAGTATAACCTGCACTGAATGAAGAACTGTAATTATCAGCAATAAGATAATAAGTGATGCCTCCTGTAAGGGTAACTGTTATATTACCATTCCCCCACCAACTGCCATATATATTAGTACCGGTATTACCGCAGGTGTTCATTAAAAAGAAATCAGGATCACCTGATGTAGTTGTGCTTGTAAAAGTATAACTTCCGGTAGAAGCGGGAGTAAAAGAATACACTGCCTCGTCACCGGGTTCAGACCATCCGCAACCGGTATAGATGTCCCAATCGCTGCCGGTTGTAGCAAGTGTACCGGAATAGGTAGTGCCACATGCCATAACAGTAGTGTTAGAGCATGGACCAGGGCAAACAACAGATACTGTATATCCGGCACTGGCTGAAGAACTGTAATTATCAGCTATAAGATAATAAGTGATGCCACCCGTAAGGGTAACTGTAATATTACCGCTTCCCCAGCAACCGCCATAAATATTTGTTCCCGAAGTACCGCAGGTGCTCATTAAAAAGAAATCAGGATCGCCGGATGTCGTGGATGTCGTAAAAGTATAACTTCCGGAAGACGGGGGGGTATAAGAATACACTATCTCATCTCCAGGCTCTGACCATCCGCAACCGGTATAGCTGCTCCAATCGCTGCCGGCGGCAGCAAGAGTGCCGGAATATACAGTGCCGCATGTCATAGCTGTAATGCTGGCGCATGGTCCGCAACCGCTTGAAACATAATTGAACGAAACACGCGCACCTCCGCCGTTTTCATAATATTCAAATACCAGATTTGTTGAACCACTTAAAGAAACAGGAGTAGCATTGGAATATGGAGTATATCCCTGATCAGCCCACCCATCAATAAGCCAGGTGGAACCACCGTCAACGCTTAAACGCACTCCGTCATCTCCGCCAATAGTAAATGTGTAGCAACCGGCAGCAAATGATTTGTTCATTTTATACCTGATAGTGTAACTGTCGGTATAAGGACCTCCGCAAATATTTCCACCGCTTGGAATATCGGCAGGGTCCCTGTCGAATATTTCTGATTGTGTAATATATCCGACATAATTACTGAAACAGCCGGTACAGGGAGAATATACATACCCTATCCATGAACCGCTTCCATAGGTAACCTGGTCGCCGGGAGGGACGCAGGGGGAAAGCACATTCAGAACAAAATTACCAGAAACACCGCTTGAATAACCTCCAACAGAAATGTAATAAGTAGTTCCATTTACTGAACTCCATTGCACTTTTGACCTGTTACTTCCACAACCTGCATCATCATCATTGCAAGCAGTTTCAGCTAAACTGCCGCATGAACCTGTATGAATATGAATTTCAGTATCAAAGTCAGTGCTGGCATTACAGGTATTTGCTTCCATAAGGTTTCCTGTTCCTGTAACTGTGTACCATACATTTTTGTAAGATCCGCCACCACAACCTGCACCAACATTGTCATCAGTTGCTGATGCGGTGCTGGTTACCGGGCTGGCATAAGGCAAAGCAGAAATATTTGTAGGGCAAGAGCATGCATCAATAGTGTTTACAGTTACCGTTACTGTGGCGCAACTACCGCTAACATTGCCGCAAGTGCTATAACGGGTCCTGGCGTAATAAGTAGTAGTCGATGTAGGGCTGACAACCAAACTGGCTCCTGCCCCTACATATGTGCCTCCACAACTGCCCGTGTACCAGTATATCTGATCTCCGTTGGTTCCAACAGTACCTGATAGAGTTGACGAACTACCGGAACATATTGTTGCCGGTAATGCTGAAACGCCGGTGGGCGTTCCCAAAGGATAGTCAAGCACATTAAGGACAAAATTGCCCGAAATACCGCTTGTATAACCTCCCACAGAAATACGATAGGTTGTTCCGTTAACCGAACACCATTGCACTTTTGACCTGTTACTACCGCACCCTCCATCATCGTCGTTACATACAGTTTCAGCTAAACTGCCGCATGCACCGGTATGAATATGAATTTCTGTATCAAAATTAGTGCTGGCATTACAGGTATTTGCTTCCATAAGGTTTCCTGTTCCTGTAACTGTGTACCATACATTTTTGTAAGAACCACCGCCGCATCCTGCACCAACATTATCATCGGTTGCCGCTGCAGTGCTGATTACTGCGCTGGTATATGGCAGCGCAGCAATATTTGTTGGGCTGGCGCAATTGTCGTTGGCGGGGCCGGGGCATACGCTTGTAGATGCGGTTCCGGTATTTGCTGCATTATATCTAATATCGCCATCACTATTTCTTGCTTTTACATAGAAAGTATAAGATGTATTGCAAGTTAATCCTGTTACAGTTTTTGTGCCCCATGCAGCTTTGGTCTGAAATACTTCGCCGGCGCCTAATGTGCCGCCCGCTTGCACGTACTGACTTGTGGTTGTGCAATAAATAGAATAAGTAGTTACTGCCGGATTTGCAACAGGCGCTTCTGCGTTTATTGTTACATTCAGAGTAGTGGCGGTTGGGGCATTGACAGTTGGGCTGGCGGCAACATCGCAGGCGGTGTAAATGGGGAAAGGTGAAGCATTAGTATAACCGCTGTATTGCTGAGGCGTACATTTATATGCTCTCACACGAAAATATATGGTAGCATTTGGATTGTCTCCGCAGTCTACATCTATATTACCATTAGAAGCAGTCTGATACCAATTAACAGTCCAACTGCTGTTATCCCAGGAAAAATCATACGAATATCCATCTGCGCCGGCTACTGCGGCACAAGATAAGTTTACATGATGCTGAACCCCGTTGGCAGGTGTGCCTAATGATGTGGAGCAAGAAGCAGGTGCTGAGGGGGCGGAGCAGGGAGAAGTTAAAGTCCAATTTAACGTAAAAGTGCCGGAACCAGAATACCCATCAACTATAAACCAAACTGTCTGGGCTGAACCTGTCGAATTTGTCCACGAATTATGTTGGTCATCGGGGTCGTCAATGCAGTACAATGTAGTAGTACCGGGACAAGAAGCACCATAGCCCATATAGTGATAGGAGTCATAACCGTTTACTGATTGCCAAATATCAACAATATAGCCATTAGGAACATTAATATAAAAAATGCGGTCGGGATATCCGGTGCGGCAAATGCCAATATCATCAGCATATCCTACTGTTGTGCTACTGTATGGACTCGTCAGAGCAGCAAGGTCTTGCGGGCAAGTGCAATTGTCACTGGCGGTGCAGGGAGCAGTCAAAGTCCAATTTAGCGTAAAAGTGCCGGAACCAGAATACCCATCAACTATAAACCAAACTGTCTGGGCT
>CAZEWB010000213.1:0-6522 GCA_964515655.1 uncultured Bacteroidales bacterium | reverse complement strand
TGTGTTGGGTGTGTTTGGTTTTGGTGTGTGAAAAAAGCTAATGTGGCAGCAATAATTCCGAAGAGCATATGAGTTGCAAACGGATACGCAAAGCCTGTAATGAACGACTGGAAGGGGAATCCTGTAAATAATGTGATGATAAGTTTTATCAGTGGGATCAGGGTCCATGCGGCGCCTGCGAGAATTATAAATGCTATGTTGCCGATGGCTTTGTTACGGTGAAGGTAAATGATCGCGTCAAGGCCTAATGCAACGGCCATGATGAGCACAGGCTTAAAAACATCGGTGCTGTCGAATGCGAACATATAGAGGAAGAATGCAGAGCCGGATGTTGCTATTGTTGCAGCCATTGGCAGGCGTGATGCACGTGCAGAGGAGATAATAATGAGGAGGAAAAGAATACCCTGTTTGCCGGGAAGATGGAGGGGCATTTTCAGTTTGGCCATAAGAACAGCAGCAAGTACTCCTGCGGAAATTAGCAGGAAGATCTCAAGCGGGATCGCAACAGCATTATTCGGAAATATCCTTGATAAACTGTTTGGGCGCTGACTGGTATTCATATTCATCAGATTTGACTGGTTCAACAAATAAAGTTACTAAGTTATTCTGCATTACAGGACGTGTCCAGTCGGTAATGTTTATCACTGACTGCGGTGGTATTTCTATATAGTCCGTTGTCTTTATACTTCCCAGGCCGAACAGTTCTTTAAAATAGCCGGCCTTAAAAACTCCTGTTGTTTCTCGCAGACCTTCTATCCACAATATGCGGCCGTCGTTTCCCCAGAGATGAAGTCCGACTGCTGCGAGTGAGCCGATGACGCCGACCTTTTCGCCGGTGAGGCCTTTGAGAAATATCCCATGGCTTTCTGCCAGAGCGTGTGCTTTTTCCTTTGTAAGAACTATAGTTTTTGCGGAAATTCCCCATTCAATTACAGAAGAATAGTTGTCGGCCGGATCTGTGTTCAGAAGGCAAACTCCTGCATCCGAACCTGTGGCACTATTTGCAAGTATAAAGGATTCAAGTTCATTCTGCAGTTCGTTGATATTCCCTGTCAGTTCCCCTCGTATGGATGCACTGCTGTTGTGCGAAGTGTAAGGGATCTCGGGCGATACAAACAACTGGTGACGGACAACGATAACAGGTTTCAGCAGCCCGCATGAATGCAGATGTGCCGCAAGTTGCCTTGCAATAAAGCCTGTGCCCCTGCTCTCCGGATTATCGGTGTCGTCTATGCCTATTATTACTGACATTTAGCGAAGTGAATGTATTTGCAATACGCAAAAGTAGTATAATATTTCAAAGTGAAAAAGGTTGTTGGTCATGATGGAGTTTTATATTTTTTTGTATAGATTTTCGGAGACGCTTTTATTGTTATTTTTGTTACATTTGGGGGAAATAATCCCGCAACAATTGAGCAATGAGATATAAGTTAACTTGGTTTAACCCAATCCTAAAAATAACCCCGTTATTCTTAATACTGTTTTTTTTCTCTGCTTCCTCTTATGCGCAGGATTATAAATACGCCAGTGAGGTTAAACTTCAGAAAAGAGCGTTAGAATTACTTGTAGACACTATTAAAACCAAATACAATAAGATCATTAAAAAGGATACGATATTTATTTTGACTGAAAGATTTTATTCGTCAAGACTTCCGGTTAAAATTAACGGAATAAATATCTGCTATATGAATTCTGATGATACAAAAAAGCAGCAAAGGGACAGTGTATTTGTGATCAGTATGTCCCCTCTTAAAACAAATCCGGGAGAGACACTGGATATTGTGTTTTCGTTGTACTATGTAACATTAAAACTTCAGACAAAGTATTTTCAGGATTCAAAAGATATGAAAATAAAAGAAAACTATTATGATGAATTGTATCACGACTGTGGTGACGGTGGTACAGCAAGTTTTCACTTTGATTGTAAAACAAATGAATATTCTTTATGGAATTTTTCGTTTTCCATGGGCTACTGTTCCGACCAATTCTAAACTCGGAATATTTTACATTGAAATATGAGCACTTTTAATGTTGAGATAAGAAAACTAAGGGTCGAAGAATACCAGTCGTTGCGGAAAACGACGGGCTGGGACATGCTGGAAGACAAAGTCGTAAGCGCGGCTCTTGAAAATGACCTGTTCTCACTTTGTGTTTATGATAATGAAAAGTTAATCGGTATGGGAAGGGTAGTAGGGGATGGCTTTATCTATTTCTACATTCAGGACATTGTTGTAATACCCGAATACAAAGGCAAAGGTGTGGGAAAACTGATAATGGAAAATGTTGAAGCTTATTTAAGTAAAACAGCAAATAACAATTCCTTTATCGGATTGATGGCTGCAGAAGGCGTAAAAGAATTCTACTATAAATTTGGCTACAGGGAAAGACCGGATAGCAGGCCGGGGATGTTTAAGGTTGTTAAATTGTGAGATTCAGTCGGCAGTCCTCAGTTGGCAGTCGGCAGTCCGCAGTCTGCAGTTGGCAATTGACAGTCGGCAATTGACAGTCGGCAGTTGACAGTCTCCAGTCGGCAATTGACAGTTGGCAATTGACAGTCGGCAGTTGACAGTCTCCAGTCGGCGTGCCGGCTTTTCCTTACACCACAGACCTTCCAGAACAATTAAACAATTGAACAATTAAACAAGAATCGCGCAGCGAATATCAAGTTATATCCTGATCCCCATAACAGTGATGTCATCCGTCTGTTCGCGTTTAATGCCGTTGTAATTCATCCATGCTTCCATTGTAGCGCTTAGGATTTCTTTCTGTTTACCCATAGGATGAACGCTTATCTCGCCCAGCAGTTTTCTGAAATTCTTCGACAGGTATTTTTTATTGTCCGGTCCCCCGAACTGGTCGCAAAAGCCGTCGGAACTTAAGTAAATGATATCGCCCTTCTGTAATGTAAACTCGTGATTTGTGAAGTCGCTCATGTTCCTATAGACGGAGATGGGCATGCTGTCGCCCTTTACTTCAATTAGTTTCTGGTTTCTGGTTTCTGGTTTCTAGTTAACTTCACCAGTAACCAGTGACGAGCAACCAGTAACCATATAAAGCGAATTATTGGCTCCCGCAAACTGTGCATTAAAATATTCAACGCCGGATTCATTATAAACTGGATTGGTATCGAGACAGAAAAATGCAATGTCCATTCCGTCATTTACTGCAGAGAGCGCTGCTGAGGCCAGGTCTTTTTCTCCTGCCACTCCTTTCTGCCGGAGCGATTTCAGCACATATTCCCTTAACGCATTAAGAACGTGATTTGCTTTGGTAACATCCTCGCGGGCTACAATATCGTTCAAAAATGCTATGCCCAGCATACTTATAAAGGCGCCCGGAACACCGTGACCGGTGCAATCTGCAACAGCAATCAGCAAATAATTCTTTCGCTGGCTCAGCCAGAAAAAATCGCCGCTTACAATATCACGCGGTCTCATAAGTATGAAATAATCGTTCAGGATCGCATCAACTGATTCTTTGTTTGGCATTATTGCATTCTGTATCCGCTTTGCATAATGTATGCTTGATGTAAGCTGACCATGTATCTCTTCGATCTTTTCTTTCTGGAAAGTGACAATGTCTCTCTGTGATTCTATTTCGTCGCGCTGTGCCGATATCTCTTCGTTGGACTGCTTCAACTCCTCATTCTTTTCTTCAATCTCCTTTTTCTGCGCGGTCAAAAGTACGTTGGCTTTCTTTTTATTACGATAGTTTCTGTAAACGGCAATTGATAATACCAGCATCAAACCCAGTCCGATCACAAGGCCGAATTTCTGCATTTCCTGTTTGCTTATCTCAATTTCCTGCAACTCTTTATTCTTATTCAGTAATTCAATTTCCTTCTGCTTCTTTTCGTTCTGGTAAACGGCTTCCATTTCTTTTACCTGTCGTCCCGATTCAATGTTAAAAATACTGTCGGTTAATTGTTTGAAAAGTTTAAGGTATTTGCAGGTTTTCTTATAATTCTTCAGGCTGTCATAAGCCGTTGCCAGATATTCGCAGGCGCATTTCTGTTCGTCAAGGCTGCCGATCTTTTTTGCGATCTCAAGACTTTGTTCAGCATCCTTTATGGCCTTGTCATATTGTTTCAGGTAGATCCTTAAAAGAGCGATATTTCCCAGTACTATCGACATCCCTTTCTGATCACCAACCTCAGTATCAATTCCAAGGGACTTTTCGTAATAATCTATCGCCTCTTTATACTTTCCCATTTCGGTATAAACAACGCCGAGGTTATTATATCTTTCGGACATACTTGACTTATCCTGCATCTCTTCGGCTATTTTAAGCGATTTTATATAATACTCAACCGCCATGGGGTAATCGCCCTGCATATAATACACGTTACCGATATTATTCTGACACCCGGCAATTACAATACTGTCGCCAAGTTTTTCTTCAATGGCAAGAGCCTTTTTAAAATAGTCGTTGGCCTGGTCGTAATTCCCGTTTTCAGCATGAACAGTTCCAATGTTATTGCAACATATTTCTATGCCCTTTTTTACCAGGAAAATATCTTTGGTCTTATCAAGGTCTTCGAATATCCTGAAAGCTTTCTGAAGCAGTTCAAGCGATTTTGCATAACTGCCCTGATACATGTACAATTCACCTATATACATATAACAATAGGCAAGCGCCTGCTTATCGTTTCTTTTCTCAGCAATTTTTAAGGATGCCTGAAAATAATCAATAGCCTTTTTGTAATTGCCTGTATTACTATAAAACAAACCTAAATTATTGTATGCAGTAATTTTTAAATTGACATCCGTTCCGTTGTCGGCCACTTTTAGCGCTTCGTTAAGATAATACTCCGATGAATCAGGGCTGATCTCTCCGAAAGAAGCGGCAAGCTCACACAGATACTTTATTCTTACACTGTCCTGCTTTGCTGACCTGTATAGGTTCTTAAGGCTATCAGACGATGACAGGCATTGTGAAAACAAAGTGGAATTGTAATAGCAGAGCAGAAATAATACTATAAATAATTTTATACCGGAGGTGAAACTCATTGGTCTTATAATTCTAACAAAGTGAAATCAAAAGTAAACTTAGTAAATTATTTTGAAATAGAATTGTAAGTAGGAAAAATGAAATATCTTTGTATCTGAATAGTTGAACATTAATAGATGAATTTTAAAAGTAAGACATATAAAATCCCGGTTATTGTTCTGTTCATTTTTTATAGTTCAGGTTTGTATTCACAGAATTTCGGGGCCGGATTATCCGCAATGTATAATTTCCAGACAGAAAGCTTTGGGGCTGGTATAAGAGGAGAGATAGTCCGCGATCAGATAAGTTTTGTTCCGCAGATTGCTTATTATCCTTCATTTAATAAAATAACAGAGTTTTATGCCGGCCTTAGCTTACATTTGAATGTTATCAGCTATGACGATATAACACTTTACGGAATTGCCAATGGTTCGTATAACGGATGGATAAATTATGAAAGTTCTGTAATGGAAAATGCGAAGTTTTCTAACTGGGGTGCGGATATAGGCGCCGGACTTAAAAAAGGGAAATGTGTTCGTCCCTTTATGGAATTCAGATATAATTTTAAATGGAAAGAAGCGAACCTCAGAATTGGCCTTATGTATTTTTTTAATTGTTCAAAAAAAGGCCGTCATAATATGAAGAGGGCTCTATCCTGTCCTGCATATAGCAACTAACTAATCTTACAATAATGAAAAAATCAGCACACATTTTAATGATCCTGCTCTCAGCTTTTGTAATCAGCGGCTGCTCCAAAGAGCGTATAGAGCAACAAGAGGAAACCCAGCTTAATGATTATGAGTCGATGAACAATTATTACGATTCGAAAAAACAAGAGGAACAGGAATTTATAATTGATTCAACAGGTACCGGTCCTATTATCGGGAATCAGGGTACAAAGATCTGGGCTTCGAAAGAGAAACTGATGTTTGCTAATGGCGATAGCGTGCATTGGCCTTATACCGTAAAACTGATTGAGCTTTATACCCCCAAAGACATGTTATACTACCAGATGCCGAATATTTCTTCCGGTGGACTTGTCACAACCGAAGGAGAAGTCAGGATCAGGGCCTTTAAGGATGGTCAGGAATTAGTGTTGCGCCCTTCTAGAACTTGGACAATCGAGATGCCGAGTGATAGTTCATTAAGCAATATGAAGATCTATTATGGTGTTGCTAATGCTTCTTTTGTTGACTGGACAACTGTTCCTGCAGGAGTTTTCAATACTACTTCTTACGGATATACGGGAGAAATTGAAATACTTGGCTGGATTTTATGCGGAAAAACTGCAAGTGTTTCTGCAACGACTACAAATTATTCTTTTACTTCAACTACCGATAATCTGCAAAATGTCAGCGCTTTTATTTATTTTCCAAATCCAAAAAGTCTGATGCAGGTGTATAATCAGACTTCAGGCGCTTTGCCGATAGGTGAAAATATTAAGATCATATTAATCGGAATTAATGGCAGCAATGAGCTTTTCCATTATTATAGCGAGTCACAGGTCAATACTTCAAATCAGATAGATGTTAC
>CAZEWB010000212.1:0-6572 GCA_964515655.1 uncultured Bacteroidales bacterium | reverse complement strand
TCGTGCCGCAGTTTTCTCACCCTTAAAACCATGAACAGATAAAAACACAACAGGAGGAAAATCCCTGAACATATCAGGAACCAGGTCGTCCTCCAAAATGGAGGTTTTATAGTAAATGGGAACAGGACAGGTTTTTCATTCCAGTTACCATACCTATTTACAGCGATCACTTTAAACACATACTCTCCCGGTGCAAGGCCGGGGTAAACAGCTTCATCGGCCTTCCTTGCAGGCGTCCAGTCTTTGTCAACTCCCTCGAGCATATATTTAAACTGAACTTTATCGGGATTTGTTAAAGATATTCCTGAGAATTTAAATGTTATATGATTCTCCGAATATTTTAACTCCAAAGTTGGTGGCAAGTGGTACCATGGAGATATGCTGTCAGTCCTTTTCGACCAGTCGATATTTTCAAAGAAGAGGTTCAGCTCTGTCAGATTTGTTATCGGAGGCGGCAGGTATAGTTTGTCTTTACCCGGATCATATTGTATCAGTCCGTTTATAGTTCCGAACCAGATCAAGCCGCGTTTGTCCCTGCAGATGGATCCGATCAGGTTCTCTACTCCCTTAAATCCGTCAGATTCATTGTAGTTCAACACCTTTATAACCTTCGTAAGCGACTTGTCAAAAAAGACCTTATCGAAACCCCTGTCAGTACCAACTATCAGCGTTGTCTCATCCAGGAACACCAGAGAATAAACATTATTTGAACTCAGCAGGTCATTGTTCATAACAAGACTTATGGGCTGTGTCTTTTCTTTTGAGGCGGTATTGAATTTATATAATCCTCCTTCGAATGTTCCTATCCAGATATCGCCTGTTTTATCTTCGGCAAGACAGTTTATTTTTTTCTGCATAAGCCCTTCGGCCTCGTCGTAGTATGAAAACAGCAGTCCGTCGTTTTTTAAAAGTCCGCCGTAAGTGCCATACCAGATATTTCCTTTTTTATCCTCAATGATACACTGGACGCTGTTAAACAAAGCATACTTGTCATCATCTTCGTAAATGGGGAAAAATCCCTTTCCGTCGTAACGGGCCATGCCATCTGCGGTTCCGCACCATACTATTCCTTTTGAATCGGCAAGCACACAGTTGACCCTGTTCTTAAATGTGCCGCAATCATTTTCGGTAAAACGCCTGAAACTCTTTCCGTCATACTTTGTAATACCAGTCCTGGTTGCGATCCAGAGGTCTCCGTTTTTTGCCATAGTGATTGAACTGGCGTTATTATCTCCAAGTCCCTGCCCTGAAGTATATGTTTTGAAAACCGGTTTATTCTTCTCAAATGAGACCCGTGCGATTCCGCCTCCGTCGGTCGCGACCCATAATACCCCGGACTTGTCCTGTAAAACCGACATTACATTTTTGTTCGGAAGTCCGTCCTTTTCTATGTACTGGATGAAATTGTCGCCAACAAGCTGGCAAAGACCGTTCCCGAATGTTCCTATCCAGATGTTTCCTTCGATGTCCTCGAAAATATTTACAACCTGATTGCCCGGTAATCCGTTGTCCTGAGTTATGGTAGTAAATCTTCCCTTACTCATTCTTGTTACGCCTCCAATGTCAGTCCCGAACCAGAGGTCGCCTTTACTGTCAGACATAATAGACCATACCGTAACATCACTTAGTCCCTGGTCGGTACCATATGAAACAACCTTACCGGAATCGTTTCCGCTTTGTATTATTTTAAAGGCGCCGGCATCCTGGGTCCCGAACCAAAGATCGCCCTTTGCATCCGGTTCTATCGAAAAAATAACATTGCTTGGTATATCACCATACGCAGCATCGAGCCTTACAACATCCTTTATTTTTTCTTTTTCAAATGTCAGGATGTTTACCCCTCCGTATAATCCCAGCCAAAGCCGGTGGCCCTTGTCCTCATAGATGTCAAAAACATAATTTGTCTGAAGTTTGTCTTCGTCCTTAGTGTATGCTTTAATCGAAACAGAATCCTTTCCCATCAGTTTCACTTTTATCAGACCGCTGCCCGATGTCCCTACCCAGATATTCTGATATGAATCCTCAAAGATCCTCAGTACCGGGTCTCCTGGAAATCCCTTTTTCTTGTTTATGGCAAGAAAATTATAACCGTCATAGACTGTGATACCGCTGTCGGTACCAAACCAGAGATTTCCTTTGCTGTCTTCCAGGATAGTCCTGACGACATTCCCCACCAGACCATTCCTGTCGGTATATGAAACGAAATTCTTTCCGTCGAAACGGCATGCGCCCCCCCCGTCGGTACCGAGCCAGAGATATCCGCGTGAATCCTGGGTTATACAGTAAATAGCCGATTTCGGAAGCCCTTTTTCGGCGGAATAGGTCCTGAGATTATACTGCTGGGAAAAAACAAAAAGAGGACATAGCAATCCCGCAAACAGCAGTAAGACTAGTTTTCTTAAAGACATTCCTGTTACTTATTTATTAATGAAAATAAACTGTCCTCCTTCATCTCCGGTATTCTTAATAGGAGAGAAATTCGGAGTCTGATTCGAATTATTCACAATAGGAATCTTTATTCCGGAGAACAACTGCCCGGCATCAAAATATTTATTTGTATTGGTCTTTAAAACCTTAAGTAAATAGTAGCAGAATATCGAATGTCCTTCGCTTCCACCGTCCATTACCGGCTCTATACCACCGGAAGAGATTGCCTGGCGGGACGGAAGATTATGAACTTTTGCATAATACTTGTCGGAATTCTCGTAAGGAAGATATTCTGTTTTTCCACGGAAGATATCTCCGCTGAAACATGCATCAGAAACAAGCAGAGTGTGTTTTGATTTTATACCTGCAAGGAAAGTCTGTATATCTGCATTCGAAATATAATTCGACACAGAACTTGTTGTGGCATCCACAGGAACCCAGTAACCTTTGTTCAGGGATTGCTTGAATTCGCCGTGACCGGAGAAATATATAAGAACATTATCCTTTTCTGCCACATTATCCACAAGCCACTCAAATTTATCTATTATGGTTTTCCTTGTCGCCTGTTCATCGTAAAGGACCATGAAATTATCAAACCTGTATTTTGTCTTTAAGAGGGCTTCCACAGCTTTCGCATCCTTAACGGCATTTTTAAGCTGGGGCCATGTCCCGGAATATTTATCAATACCGATTATTAACGCATAATAATTTCCGATCTCCATTTCCTTCTTTGCAGTTGTTACATTCACACCTTTAAGCGGGTCGCCGCGCATCTGCGCATCTGCATTGTCGGCGATAAGATCATAGGTTGTAGTTGTTACCGGAAGAGACTCGTTCATCACTATCGAGAGGTCCATGTCCTCGGCATTTGTGAATGCAGCGCCATCAATTCTCAGCCCGATCTTGAGTTTAGGTTCCTTAAAATTCTCATTCGCATAAAACTGCACTGAAGATTTTTTTACTTCATAAGGAGCAAGTGTACCAAGGTCTTCCGACAATTTATCAACGGCTATAACATCTTCAGGTAACAGATAATTGATCCTGATATTATTAGCATCTGTGTTTGTCGCATTCTGAAGAGTTACACTGAGAGTTATCGGGGAACCGTTCTCGGCCTTTCCGGTAGCAGACTGATAATCATAATTGGCGATCATTATATAGGAGCATATTGCACCCTTTGTCTGGAAACTCAGACTGAAAGGAGAAATATTGTAACCGTTGGCCTCGGTGAACGCAATATTGAATTTTCCTTTTATTGTCTCCAATTCCGGCAATACTTTAACGGGTATCGAAACTTTCTGTGCTTTAAGACTGCCTATGTTGCCAATGCTGAATTTTTCATCAACTGTCAATCCTTTTACAGGGTTTTCGAATGTCACTTTAACGACCACGTCGAAAGCCAGGCCTTCACCATCATTCTGTATCGTAAAGTTTATTGTGGGGTTTTCCCCGATCTCAATTATCCCGTTATTATTGTCATCCATCAGAAGTGCCGGTGTGCAGACAAGGTCTGGTGGTGTTTCGTCCTTTGCAAATATCTTCTTTCCGATGTTCAGTTTGGTGACATCCCATATTTTCAGGGCAGCATCATTGCCCACCGAAACGAACATGTTGCCGTCATCGTTAAAGGCGATGGCATTTACTCCTTTGGCGTTGGCGGGAAATGTCTGCGCAACCTGCTGGATGTTCAGGTCCCATATCACGATATTGTCGGCGCCTCCGCCGGCAGCAACATAGCGTGCATCAGGGCTGAAGGTAACGGCATTTATCTGTGCCTTGTATTCGGGAAATTCCCACACCTTGTTCCCGGACTGCGCGCTCCATACCTTTACTAAATTATCAGCGCCACCACTGGCAATGTATTTACCGTCGGGGCTGTAGCAGACTGAAAGTATATCTTTTTCCCCCGCCTCTATCGTATTAAGCAACTGCCCGGATGAAGGATCCCATACCCTTACGGTCTGGTCGGATGAGCCTGAAACTAAAAATTTGCCGTCAGAGCTGAAGGCAACTGAATTCACCTGTTTTGTATGCCCCTGAAGGGAGATGACCAGCCTGAATTTTTCGTCAAAGATCTTAATTTCATTTCCGGCAGCACTTGCTACAAATTCATTTACGGGATTTACAGCAACGCTTGTTACCGGACTTGTGTTCCCCTTAATGATCCCTTTTGGCTTGCCATCATCTGCCCCCCATACTACAACTTTCATGTCGGCGCTTGCAGTAACAAAGGTCTTGAAACTGGAATTGAAGGCAACCCCGGTGATATTGCCGGTATGCCCACCGAAGGACTTTGTCTTTTCTCCCGTTTTTGTATCCCAGATATAGGTTCGTTTGTCTGTACCGCCTGTAATGACATTTTTTCCGTCATTACTGATAGCCACACAGAGTACCTGTCCTTCGTGAGCTTTCTCAATGCTCTTTAATAACTTTTGGGAAAAACAATGGCTGAATGGTATCAACGCCAAAAGTATCAATGCTGCTTTTTTCATGGTAATTGAAATTTATGGGTATCTCCTCCTGGTTAAAAAACGTCAGAAATATAGTGATTTTCTTTGTCAGTTATTCTTTTCAGCTTCGGCTTTTGCTTTCTCTGCATCTGCTTTGGCCTTTTCCGCCTCTGCCTTTGCCTTCTCTGCTTCAGCTTTGGCCTTTTCGGCATCGGATTTTGCTTTGTCTGCGTCAGCTTTTGCCTTGTCAGCTTCGGCTTTCTTTATTTCGGCGTCAGATTTTGCTTTATCGGCTGCGGCCTGGGCTTTGTCTGCATCGGCTTTTACTTTGGCTGCATCGGCCTGAGCTTTGTCGGCCTCGGTTTTTACTTTGGTTGCATCTGCATTAGCTTTATCAGCGTTAGCCTTTGCCAGATCAGCGTCGGCTTTTGCTTTGTCCGTATCCAGCTTTGCTTTATCAGCATCTGATTTTGCTTTGTCGGCATTTGCCTTCGCTATATCAGCATCGGATTTTACTTTGTCGGCATTTGCTTTTGCCAGATCTGCATCTGCTTTTACCTTGTCAGCTTCTGATTTTACTTTTTCAGATTCCAGCCTGACCTTTTCTGTTTCAGCGATCTTTGCATCCGATTTGGCTTTTTCTGCATCTGCATTTATCTTGTCATTTTCCATTTTTATTTTTGCCGCATCTGCCTTTGCTTTTTCAGCCTGGGCATCAGCTTCGGCCTTTAACTGGTCGGTTATAGCCTTTTCGGCATTGACCTTTGCAGCCTCAGCATCTGTCTTTGATCTTTCAGCATCGGCCTGAGCCTTGTCGGCGTTGGCTTTGGCAAGGTCAGCATCGGCTTTTGCCTTTTCTGCTTCTTTTATTACTGCATCTGCTTTTGCTTTTTCGGCTTCGGCTTTTACTGCTTCGGCATTTGCAATTTCTGCCTGAGACTTCAGTTTATCAGCTTCTGCTTTCGCTTTTTCGGCTTCTGCTATTTTGACCCTGTTCTCATTATCCTTTTGAATGATCTTTTCCTTCTTCCTGTCCTCCTTCGCTTTTATCGCATCAGCCTTTGCTTTTTCGGCATCTGCTTTTGCCTTTTCAGCTAACGCTATATTTTCTTTTTCGCGCAGGACTTCTGCTTCGGCCTTTGCTTTTTCCGCTTCTGCTTTTGCAGTTTCTGCCTCGGCTTTCTTTATCTCGGCTTCGGCTTTGTATTTTTCCGCTTCGGCTTTCTTTATCTCTGCTTCAGCCATTGCTTTATCGGCCTCCGCTTTGGCTTTTTCTGCTTCAGCTTTTGCAACTTCCGGGTCAACCTTTTCCACTTCCACGAGTTCGGTAACTGTTACTTCTTTTTCAACAGTCACTTCCGTTTCCACAATTTCAGTGATCTCAACGACCTTCTCCACTTCTTTTTCTATTTCAAGGATCTCGGCTATATCATTTTCAACCGAAACTTCAACCACCGTTCCGGGTTTAAGATTTTTTGCATCGAATTTTCCGTCTTCTATACGGAACAGGTCAAAATCAAATTTATCGCTCACAGTGGCACAATAACGTTTCCCTTCTGATGCTTCATAAAAGCTTACATCGTCACGTGTTGAACTGACAGGATAACCTGCATTCTTTGGTTCCGACCATGTACTGTCGGCATTCAGCTCGCAATAGAAAATATCATATCCGCCCATGCTTTTTTTGTAAATTCC
>CAZEWB010000211.1:0-6576 GCA_964515655.1 uncultured Bacteroidales bacterium | reverse complement strand
TAATCAGCAATCCTGTTCTTACTTTTAAAATATTTAATAATTGAAGAAATTGAAGTTAAATTTCCAATATTATGAACAAGGAACAGGAAAATGTCACTTAGCAACACGTAATCACGTATCTTATATCTTTGCATAATATCTTTGAACAATACTGTATCTTTTAACGATTCGAAATAATGACGTTTAATTTCTTCGTCAGGTAATTGAAAAAGTTCAGGCAGACCGCTGGTTGTAATGTACTTTATAAAATTATCACGATTGTTTTCTAAGGATAAGCAACCTAAATACTCTTTATAATTAAATGGATATACTTCGGTTACTATAAATCTTCCTGAGAGCATACCTGCCAGTTCTCCGGAAAGAAGCCGTGAATTTGAACCGGTTATAACAAGTTCATAGTGTTTAACAGGATGCTGGGCCAATGAAACAACTATTTTTTCCCAATTTTCAATATTTTGAACTTCATCAATAACAAGGTAGACTTTCCCCTTAGGCTTGTACTTTTTTTCGTATAACGAAATAACTTTTTTAAGATCATTTGCAGAAGCAATTGCATCAAATTCGAAAAGTTCTTTATTAAGGTAAAATATATTTACCGGCTTGACTCTTTTTCTGGTTATCAGCAAATCAATAAGTTGTCTCACCACGTAACTTTTACCTGATCGTCTTTGACCTACTACTACTTTGATAAGCTTGTTACCTAATGACTTTTCAAGCACATCCAGGTAGAAACTACGGTAAAAGCCCTGATTGAACCCTGGTGGCTTTTCCCAATAGTTAATCTCAGAAAGAGATTTTATTATTTCATTCATATTTTCGATTATAATCAAATTAATATGCAAATATACATTATATTTTGATTATATTCTAATATTATGAATATTTTATAATTATTTTTGGTTATATTCAAATATAATTTTTTCGATTAATAATACAATTAATTAATCCATACAACGTTAATCTTACTATATAAGTAATAAAAATGAAAAGAGTTTTTCTGCTTTTAACGGGATTTATTTTGCTTGCATGTCTTTCATGTAAAAAAGGATAAGAAAGAGAATTATTAGTATTCCGAATTCTCCACCCAGTAAAACTTTCCTTTTTTAAACGTTCCATCATTCCATATAAGTTCCATGCGGTCGCCTTTTGCATATTTCTTATAATAAGCCTGAGATTCTTCATTGCCAAATTTTGCCGTTATATTTTTCCCTGTTCGCGGGAGTTCATACAGCAATGTAGCAAATACATCTTCTTTTTCAATCTCTGCCTTTTGCTTTTCAGGATCACCTGTAAAGAAATCATCGTAGATATCAGGTATTATATCGCTCCTTTTAACTGGAGTTAATTTCTTGCCGTCATAAACATAAAAGTCAAAAGACACAACCCCGCATACAGGACCGCATCCTTCTTCATATGCAGCGATAAGTTTGGTGCCATCTGCCTTATTCCAGTAGCAGAATTGCATCCGGCCCTCCATCATCCCGGTAAGTTCCAGATAACCGTTCTTAATATCCATTATTGAAAAACCGTAATTGACCTTCCCTTGTTCAAAATCAAGGTACATGTCGTCCTTTGTAACGTTATCCGCAGAATGCTTTACAATAAGTTCCCTGTCGGCTTTTGGCAGATACATAACCGATGAATCTGGCAGCATTAAAAAAAAGTCAGTGATCTTTTGTGAATGTACGTTCAATGCAAACATTAAAACTATTATTAAAACTACGTTTTTTTTCATAATGATAATTTTAAACAAAACTACGAAAATAATTGATACGAATACTACCTTGCACGCCTCACATTATTTTGAATTCTTTTCAGAATCCGCTCTTAACCATAGTTTACCGATTACTGATTACTGCGCTAATGCGCCTCAAACCAGTTATTCCCAGTCCCTATCTCAACAGTAAGCGGTACGTCTAAGGTCATTGTGTGTTCCATTTGCTGTTTAATAATGGCGGTTGCATTTTCGAGTTCGTCTCTGGGGACATCGAAGTTGAGTTCGTCGTGTACCTGTAAAAGCATTTTTGATTTTAAGCCGTGCTTTGCAAATTCATGATAGATATTTACCATTGCTATTTTTATAACATCCGCAGCAGTTCCCTGAATTGGAGCATTTATAGCATTTCGTTCTGCGTTTCCGCGTACAACAGAGTTCTGTGAATTAATGTCGGCAAGCCTTCGTTTGCGGCCTGTTAATGTGTAGACCTCGCCTTTTTCACGTGCTGTGAGAATGCATTTGTTCATGTAATCCTTAACACCGGGAAATGTTTCGAAATAACTGTCTATTATTTGTTTTGCTTCAGCACGTGAAATTCTCATTCTTTCAGAAAGTCCGAATGAGGAAATGCCATATATGATCCCAAAATTTGCTGTTTTTGCCTTGCTGCGCTGTTCGCGTGTTACATTTTCAGGTTCAACTTTAAATATCTTTGAGGCAGTTGTACGGTGAATATCCTCGTTATTTTTAAATGCTTCTATCATAACAGGATCTTTGCTGAAATGGGCCATAAGGCGGAGTTCTATCTGCGAATAATCGGCAGACACAAAAATATGGTCGGGCGAAGAAGCAACAAATGCCTTGCGTATTTCCCTGCCTTTTACATCGCGAATGGGAATATTCTGCAAATTGGGATTTGTGCTGCTCAATCTGCCGGTAGATGTTACAGCCTGATTAAACGAAGTGTGCAGACGGCGTGTAACAGGGCTTATCTGTTCGGGAAGCGGGTCAACATAAGTGCTTACAAGTTTCTGCAGCATCCGGTATTCAAGCATCTTGTCAATTATGGGATGTTTGCCGGCAAGTTTCTGGAGTGTTTCTTCGTTTGTGGAAAACTGTTTTGTTTTAGTGAGCTTTGGATTGTCAATTATTTTAAGTTTAACAAAAAGAATATCGCCAAGTTGCTTGGGAGAATTCAGGTTAAAGGTCATGCCTGACATTTCATAAATTTCCTTTTCGATATTCTGCTGTTCGTCTCTCAGTATTTTCGACTGTTCGCGAAGCACAGACACATCCAGTTTTACGCCATATGCTTCCATATCGGCAAGGACAGGCATCAGTGGCATCTCTATTTCTTTAAAGACCTTTTCAAGTCCGTCAGCCTTAAGTTTTCTAACAAGTATATTTCTTAACTGCAATGTAATGTCAGCATCTTCGCAGGCATAATCTTTCAGCCGCTGCATATCAACAAGGCGCATGGTCATCTGATTTTTTCCTTTTTTCCCTATGAGTTCTTCAATAGGAATAGGCAGATAATTAAGATAGACCCTGCTCAGATGGTCCATATTGTGAGGCTGCTCGGGGTCAAGCAGATAATGTGCAAGCATAGTGTCGAACAATGTACCCCTGACTTCAATTCCATATTTGCGCAGCACGAGTATGTCAAATTTCATGTTCTGCCCGCATTTTGCTATCTTTTCGTTTGCAAAAACCGGTTTGAACATTTCAGCAAGTTTCATTGCTTCGATCTGATTTTGCGGGAAAGGAACAAAGAATGCCTCTCTCTCCAGAACTGCAAAAGAAATACCTACAAGTTCAGACTGAATGGGATCAAGTCCTGTCGTTTCAGTATCAAAACAGAACTCACCTGCGCTTTTCAGCGTCTTTAGCAATGGGCCGATCTCATCGCCAGGCACAAGATTATACCGGACTTTTTCTGCAGAAAACTTAATATAGTTATGTTCAGGCTGATTCTCCGGTTCAGGCTCCACAGGCTGACTAAAGAGGTCTTCGGGGAATGAAGTTGATTTTACTTTTTTAACAGGTTCAACCGAAACTCCCTTAAGCGACATCACAGAGAGCAGTCGTTGAGTTATTGTACGAAACTCGAGTTCATCGAAAATATTTGTCAGAGCCTGCTGGTCGGGTTCTTTTATTTTAAGTTCGTCAGCATCATATTTTAACGGAACTGAAGTTTCAATTGTAACAAGCCTTCTTGCTCTGAATACCTGTTCCCTGTTTTCCTCAAGGCTCTTTTTCTGTCTTTCGGTAAGCTTGTTTATGTTGTGATAAAGAGTTTCGAGGTTCTCATATTTTGAAATAAGTTCCTTTGCTGTTTTTTCGCCAATGCCGGGAGCGCCGGGAACGTTGTCGCTGCTGTCGCCCCAGAGTGCAAGGACATCTATCACCTGCTTGGGTTCGTGGACCGAGAATTCCTTTTTAACCTGTTCCGGGCCCCATATCTGTGCTTCGTTGCCGCCTTTCGCAGGTTTGTACATGAGGATATTTTCGCCGACAAGCTGGCAATAGTCCTTGTCGCTGGTCATCATATAAACCTTGAATCCCTGTTTTGCAAGATCGAAGGCAAGACTTCCCGCAACATCATCGGCTTCGTAATTGGGTACTTCGAAAACAGGAATATGAAGGGCTTCGAGTATCTGCTTAATGTATGGAATGGCTGATTTGATAGATTCGGGGGTAGCTTCCCTGTTGGCTTTGTATTCAGTATATATTTCTTTTCTGAAAGTCGGACCCGAAGGATCGAAGGCAACACATATCCGCGAAGGCTTTTCTTTTGAAAGGACATCAATGAGAGTATTTACAAATCCGTATATAGCAGACGTATCAAGCCCTTTGGAAGTAATACGGGGATTGCGGATGAATGCATAATATGCCCTGAAGATTAAAGCGTATGCGTCGAGAATGAATACTTTTTCCATATACTTTTTAAAAAGATATTATTTCCAAATATAGTAAAAATGTTGTTTGATATTCGCGGCGCTGAAATTTAGAGCAGTTTACGCCAGAGGTGACGGAAGACCGGAGACGGAAGACAGAAGACATGCTTCCGACTTCGGACTTTCGACTTCCGACACTTTTTTTTAAAAGAAAGTAAGGAGCGGATTATTCAATGAATATCAAAAAGCATTGTGCTGAAATTTTATCAAAAAATATTCAAAAACCATTCAGTTTCATTGTCACTGTAGGAATCAGCAACAGAAAGCCGAGGATAAAAAGGAAGAGCATAAAAGGCCATATGAACTTAAACCATTTCTGATATGGGATCTTTGCCATGGCCAGCACTCCAAGCAATACACCTGATGCGGGTGTTATCATATTTGTAAAACCGTCGCCAAACTGGAAGGCCATAACCGTTGCCTGCCGCGACAAGCCGATGAGGTCTGAGAACTGCGACATGATAGGCATTGTCAATGCTGCTTTTGCACTGCCGCTGGGCATTATCAGGTTAATAAATGTCTGTATCGAATACATCACGCTAACAGAAGTGAATTTGCCTGTACCATCCATTGCTGATGATACTGAATTAAGGATTGTGTCTATTACTTTCCCATCCTGCAATACGACTATTATCCCTGCAGCAAGACCGACTATAAAGGCTGCAGAAAAAATATCCTTTGCCCCGTCTAAAAAATGTTTTACAAGTTGGTTTGGCCTAAAGCCATATGCAATTCCTGCAGCAAGACCCATGACAAGGAACAATCCGGCAATTTCCTTTATATACCAACCGAAAGCCATAACGCCGGCCACAAGTAACAATATTGTAAGAAGCAGAAGACTAAGGTTGAAATAGTGAACGGACTTAGTGAGTGTTATAATTCCGGTAATAATAAAGATCCCTGTTATCAGCGGCATTACAATAAATTCTGCTGTCTTTGAACCTGCGCTTATTGTTGAAACAGGATATTCAATTGAAAAATAAACCAGGATCGCAGAAACAGCGGCAAAAATATACCACATGCTGTTGGTCTTTATTTTCGGGATATCAGCTTCTTTTGCAACAGCATTGTGACTTCGCCATTCTTCATCTTCCTTATAAACTATCGATTTCTCAGGATTCCGCTTAACGCGCCTTGCATACCATAGGACAAAAGCTATCCCCGAAAATGTAAGAATAAGCCAGCATACAAAACGGTATTCAATTCCTGAAAAGAGCGGGATCTGCGATATTCCCTGCGCTATTCCGATCGTAAAAGGATTCATCATTGCACCTGCAAAACCAACGTGAGCGGCCAGGTAACATAAAGCCACACCTGTGATAGAATCATATCCCAGCGAAACGGCAAAAGGAACAAATATTATTACAAATGCTATTGTCTCTTCGCTCATCCCGAAGACAGAGCCGAATAAGCTGAACAGGAGCATGATTGCTACAAAGATTATATTGTTCAGTCCGATCTTTCTGAAAAAAGAATACCTCTCGAGCGATGAGGAATATTTCACAAAGGATTGAATGCCCTTGTCAATTGCACGGGTCTGGTTCATTATCCAGAATGCTCCGCCGATTATCAGAATAAAAACAATTATACCGGCCTGCTTTTCGAACCCTTTTATAATTGAGGTAAACACCTGCCATGTCTGAGGACTGTTGTCGGTATAATGAAAAGAGCCGGGTTCGATTACATCCCTCGCTACACCGTTCACATCAATTGTTTTGCGGGCGAATTCGCCGCCGGGAATAAACCATGTTAATATTGCACAGACAACAATTATCGAGAAAACTATTACATATGTGTGCGGGAACTTTTTCAGCATAAAAGGTCATTAATGATTCACGAAGATAGATATTCATAGCGAAAGTACAAAGTACATATTCCGGCTGTTGGCTATTGGCCATTGGC
>CAZEWB010000210.1:0-6592 GCA_964515655.1 uncultured Bacteroidales bacterium | reverse complement strand
AAATCCCTCACCTTCAGATATCAGGAAGTTTGCAGAAAAAATGGGGATATCCGAAATATATGTAAATAATAACAAAATCCTTACAATTTGCATGCTTGATAAGGATGAACTAATAAAATATGCAAAAAAAATCGAACCTGATTTTTTCCCTTTTAAGGCCGAATATAACGAAGTCAACACAGAAGAGAATATCCGTTTTAACATCTTGTATCATAAATCCAAAGTGTTAGGAACGCTTAACTGGAGATATCCCATATATTTATATTCGGGCTATGTCACTTCATACACTGAAAAGTATATGCAATACGAAGATCAGTTAAAGAGTTTAAAATCGAAATAATCTGAACATGAAAAAATATTTTGCCTTAATAGGGTTAATGCTGGTTCTTTCGTCCGGCATTTATGCACAGAACGGTTCTTCCTGTATTATTGCAGAACCTTTCTGTACGGGTGTTACGTATGCTTTTCCGCTTGGAACAAATACAACAGCCGAACCGGGGCCAAATTACGGATGCCTGTATACATACCCTAATCCGTATTGGTATTTCCTGAAAATTCTGGATCCCGGGGATATTACAATACATCTTAGTTCCGGTGTTGACATTGACTTTGCCTGTTGGGGTCCTTTCAGCAGTCCGACTGCGCCCTGTGTAACCCAGCTGACAGCCAATTGTTCCGGGGATTGCTGTCCGACATCCGCATATGATGAAAGCTGCTGCCCTAATAATACTTCCAATCCGGGCTTCTGGCCCTGCGGCAATATGGTTGACTGCAGTTACGATATGTTACCTACCGAAGATGTTCATATTTCCAATGCACAAACAGGAGAATATTACCTTCTGCTTATTACCAACTACTCAAATACTGCAGGAAATATTGTATTCAGCCAGAGCAACAATATAGGAACTCCCGGCGTTGATTTTGGTACTACCGACTGCTCGATCGTAAACCCATGCGACATTACCAACATCACTGTTTCTATAGGCGCATGCAACCCCGCAACCAATACTTATTCCATCAACGGCGCTATTACATATACCGATGCGCCTGCTACCGGTTCTCTTGTTGTTACCGTCAGCGGAGGGGGCAGTCAGACTATCAACGGTCCGTTTACTACCTCATCCAGCTACAATATTGGCAACCTTGCTTCTGACGGAGCTTCACATACTATTACTGCTACTTTTTCCGATGACCCGTTCTGCACTTATACCATTACATTTACAGCGCCTAACCCTTGTTCATTCTGTTTTGCCACTGCCGGCGCCGACTTCAGTGTTTGCGGTCTTACTACCACCCTTGCAGCAGTTGCCAATCCAACTGACATTTCCCAGATATGGTCATGTGCAGGTACTATTATTAATCAGCTCAGCAACCCTAACACAAGCGTTATAGTTCCGTCGGCAGGAACATATATTTTCCGCTGGACAATTGTAAATTCAGCCGGCCTTACCTGTTACGATGAAGTTTCTGTAACTTTTAATTTGGTTCCAACGTCAACTTTCACTGCTTCCGGTGTTGCCTGTTTTACCAGTCCTTCAACCGTTCAGTATAACGGTAATGCCCCTGCCGGAGCGACATATACATGGAATTTCAACGGTGGTACGGCATCACCGCCAGGAACCGGACAGGGTCCTCATTCTGTAACATGGGCTGCAGGGGGAACATATAATATTACTCTTACTGTAACAAATGGCGGTTGTACAAGTACCCAGACATCGGTACCGGTTATAGTACCGCCGCAGTTGCAGGTTAGCGTAAATACCAGTCCTGTAACCTGCGCTTCAGGCACAAACGGGCAGGCAAACGTAACTGTTACCGGAGGGACTGGTGCACCTGTATATACGTGGTCGAATGGAACCGGTCCTCCTTTCGCAGCAGGCCCATATACAGTAACAGTTACAGATGCAAATTTATGCACAGCCACAACGCCTTTCATTATTTCACAGCCTAACTCGATAAATGTCATACCGTCTCAGGTAAATGTTTCATGCTATGGAGCAAGCGACGGTTCTGCCACTGTTACTGTATCAGGTGGAACTTCCCCATATTCATACCTGTGGTCGAATGGCGGAAATACAAACACAATTATAAATATTCCCGCCGGAACTTATACTGTTACCATAATTGATTTCAATGGCTGCACAACAGATAATACGATAATAATTACCGAACCTTCGGTTTTTACCGCTTCGGTTCTTACACAGAACAATCCTGCCTGCCAGGGTGTTTGCAATGGTTCTGCTGCAGTGCAGGCGACCGGTGGTATGGCACAATATACATATGCATGGCCCGGAGGCGCTACAACTTCTACGGCAAGCGGATTGTGCTCGGGTCCTTTTGTTGTGACAATTACCGACAGTCAGGGCTGTACCGCTACAACAACTGTAACTCTCACTGATCCGCCTGGTGTCTCTGTTTTAATTACCGGCTCTACAAATAATGACTGTTACAACCAATGTACGGGCACCGCAACGGCTCTTGCATCCGGAGGTACGCCGGGCCTCTACAATTATTTCTGGTCAACCGGTTCTAATAATACTACTGCATCAAGTCTTTGCGCCGGTCCTTATGGCGTAACTGCCTCTGATGTATCCGGTTGTACGGCTTCGGTGTATGTGACGATAACCGAACCTCCGGATTTGTTAGTTTCCGTTGGATCAGAAGACGGCGTTCAGTGTTATGGCGACTGCAACGGACAAGGTTCTGTTGATGTTATGGGAGGCACACCTTCTTACCAGTATTACTGGGCGGTAAGCGCATTTAACCAGCAAACCAACCCCAACCTTTGTGCCGGAAGCCACTTTGTAACAGTTACAGACGCAAACGGATGCACTGCAAGCACAATGGTAGTTATTCCCGGACCTTCTGAACTTGTAATTCAGAATGTGCAAATGATCCCTTCAACCTGTAACGGAACTAATGACGCTCAGGTTATCATTGATATTCAGGGAGGCTTAGGAGCGTTTAACTACCAGTTGGGGACATATTCAAATACGTCGGGCGCTTTTTCATATACATTTACCGGACTTTCCCCGGGCAATTACGGAATTACGATTACGGATGCCAACTACTGTACAAAAGTTGGATCTGTTACAGTTACCCAGCCTAACCCGATTGTTTTAGCTTCAACGCCAAGTTTCACTCTTTGCAACGGTCAGACAGGATTTATACAGACGGTCGTTTCGGGAGGTTCTCAGCCATACATATATACCTGGAACGGTGTTTCGGGCACAAGTATTCTTCAGGTAAATTCACAAAGCCAGATCACTTACAATATACAGGTTACAGATGCCAACGGATGCGTCAGCAACATTGCCTCAACGACTGTTGATGTTACACCGCCTGTTCAGCTGGAGGTCATAGCATCGCCATCTGCAGTTTGCCCGGGCGAACCTGTAATGCTGAATGTAAATATAACATCAGGAGCAGGTGAGCCATATATTGTAAGATATAATGACCAGATCGTAGTTCCTCCTTATACTGTTTATCCTGTAGGACCTCCGGGAGAATATTTCGAACTGACAGTTGAGGATAACTGCGGAAGCATTGCATCAGATACTGTATTGGTCACAGTGTATAACCCTCCGCAAGTAACATTTACAAGCGATACATCACGCGGATGTCAGACCCTTGAAGTCCATTTCAGCCAGTACAGCAGCGTTCCCGGAATAAGCTATATATGGAATTTCGGCGATGGAAGTTACGATCAGATCTCATATGATGTAAATCCGTATCATAAATTCCGTACCCCTGGTGTTTTCGATGTGACTCTTACAGTTACCAGCGTCGACGGATGTGTTTCAACTGTTACCATTCCACAGATGATAACTGTTTATCCAAAACCCGATTCACGTTTTGATGCCGTCCCGCAGATCGTGAGTATTATAAAACCTGAGATACAGTTTGTCAACCTGTCAACTCTGGCCGACTGGTATATCTGGCATTTCGGCGATGGCGACAGTGCTTCAATCGAAAACCCTGTGCATTTTTATCACAGTATAACCACATTTAATGTCACTCTTATCGCACTTACAAATATGGGATGTAAGGATACTTCCAATCTTACCGTAACTGTACGTGATGAATATTCATTCTATGCTCCGTCTGCTTTTTCACCTAATAATGACTATATAAATGACGTATTCTTTGTATTAGGTCACGGAATAGATGTATCACAATTCTATCTTGGGATTTATGACCGCTGGGGAATGCTTATGTACGAAACAGATAAGTACAATCCTCTCAACCCCGCTCAGTACGGATGGAAAGGAACATCGCTGAATAACAAGATGGCTCCTATAGGTACATATACATGGCTTTGCAAATATAAAGACGGAATGAATATCCTGCACGAAAAAGCAGGTACAGTAACGCTTATCCGTTAACACCGGCCGGTTTTACCGTAATGGGGAAAAGAACGAAAACGATAATAACAAATTACGGAATAATTGCCCTGATCGCTGCGATCGGGGCAATTATTCCGTAATTTGTTATTATCGTTTTCGTTCTTTTCCCCAAAACCAAACCAAACACACCCAACACTTGCAGGATCTGAATACAGAATCATTTTCCCTATTTTTCAGCAGTTATTTCGATGGACACTATCACCCGCTGGTAATGCTCAGCCTTGCTCTGAATTATGCTGTGCACGGTACTGATGCCACAGGATATCAGGTCACCAACCTTCTGCTGTTCATTGCATGTATAATTATAGTATATGTGTTAGTCAGAAATCTGACCGGAGATCTGAAAATGAGTTTCTTTGTGGCATTGCTTTTCGCTCTTCATCCGATACATGTTGAATCAGTTTGCCGTATAACCGAACGGAAAGACCTTATGTACGGACTGTTCTTTCTGGTATCGGTTTATTTTTATATAAAATACATCGATCATGGTTATAAAATTCGCGCACTTGTTTTTGTAACATTCTTCTTTATTCTTTCTCTGCTGTCGAAAGCACAGGCGGTTGCACTTCCCCTTGTTTTGCTGCTTGTAGATTATTACAAAGACCGTAAGATAGGATCAGGAAGGTTATGGACTGAAAAGATACACCTTATTTTATTGTCGGTTCTGTTCGGCTTTTTAACTTTTAAAGCGCAACTGTACACAGGATATCTCAACGAATTCCCCGGCATGTTATGGTACGAGCCTTTTTTACATGCCTGCCAGGTATTGTCACTGTATGTTTACAGAATTATTGTTCCACTGGGACTTTCACCCCATTACCCGTATCCATATATTCCGGGTGAGGCCATACCTTCGGTAATGCTGCTTTACCTTCTGATAATTCCCGCCATTGCCGGATTGCTTGTGTTTTTTCGCAGAAACAAAACAGTGATCTTCGGAATATTGTTCTATATAATCACAGTCTTTATAATGCTAAGGGCGATCCCAGTCGCCGACAACTTTTCGCCCGACAGGTATAATTTTATCCCGTCGCTGGGACTGTTTTTTATTGCGGGTTATTTATTTGTGAAGATAAGTAACAGGTTCAAAAAAGCAGCAACGGGGATTCTTGTTGTATATTCTTTAATGCTATTTATGATCACATTCAATCTTACAAATGTATGGCACGACGGGCAAAGCGTATGGAACCGAGTTCTTAAAAAATATCCTGAAAATATTCCCGCGATACAGAACCTGGCGGAATTTCAGATGCGGGAAAACAATGCTCAAAAAGCGCTTGAACTATATAAAAAGATATTGCAAAAGGACAGATCAAATACTCATACAAACTATTTTTTAGCGCAGTATTTATCTTCCCGGAACAAGCCCGACGATCTTAAAATATTGTACAATGATCTTATAAAAAACAACTTTGTAAAAGCCGCCGATTTTAACAACATGGCTCTCATTTCATCTGTAGCAGGGGACAATAATAAAACTCCGGAATACCTCCTGAAATCGCTTAAAGTAAATCCCGATCAGCCGAAAACATGGCTGAATCTTGCCGGCTTTTATGCAATGCAAAATCAGTTTTCCATTTCATGGCAATTGTATAAATACTGCATGAAATATCCGGTTTTCTGGAGATCTGAACTTTATTTCCTTTGTGCTAAAGCAATGCTGGCAGGAGGACAACCTGGTGAAAGCAAAACATGGATAGATAAAGCATGTCGGCTTCAGCCAAAGAATGAAATATACAGGAACATGGAAAACCTTATTAATACTGTAATTGCAGAATATGAACCCGAAATGATAATTGATTCGCTTCATGCATCAAAAAAAGCGATATATTTCATGGCGCCCGGAACATATTATTATGCAATACCTTATTTGAAATGGCTTCTTGCAAAATATCCCGGCGAAGAGAAATACAGGAACAGCCTTGGTGAATGTATAGCATTATCGGGCAGGACAGCGGACGAAATCCCGTTTATTAAAGCAAACAATCTATATGCGAATACATTTATACAAAAGGAATATTCTAAAGTAAAAGAGATAGCAATTGTACTCAGGGCAAACGCATCAAAATAATTCTTTTGAAATATTATTGCCTTTGCCCTACTTGTGCGTTCGGGATAAAGTATAAAATACAAAAAAAATTCCTACCTTTGTAAAAGAACAAACAACACCAAACACACCCAACACA
>CAZEWB010000209.1:0-6601 GCA_964515655.1 uncultured Bacteroidales bacterium | reverse complement strand
GTAATAAAATTGTAATCGTGTCAATGAACAATGCCAAATGCTCAATTTTCAATGAGCAATAAAAACAAAAATCCCGAACAGAAATGATACTTGTACATTGTTAATTGTTCGTTTGATATTGAACCTTTTTTTACATTTACCAAACCAGTTGCCCAACCCAATAACTATTGACCATTCACCAAACCAGCAGCTCAACCCATCAACTATTGACTTTTTTTTGCAGGATTAATCAAAAAATTGTAAATTCGGGCAAATTCTAATCATTAAAGATTATGAGTACACGTATCTTCACATTACTGGTAATGACCTTTCTTTTTGTAAGGCTATCGGCACAGGATTCCACACTTGTAGTGGCAGAGAATCAGGAAGCTGAGCTTGCCTATAACAAAGGTATTGAAAACGTAAAGGCCAAAAATTTTCAGGAAGCCCTTCTGAATTTCAACGAAGCGATAAGCTTTAAGGCTGATTTTGCGAGAGCATATTTCAACCGTGCCGGTGTAAAATCGGAGCTGAAAATGCTTCCCGAAGCAATCGATGACTATAACAGCGCATTGCAGTATGATCCAACGATGATAAATGCCTATTATCAGCGCGGGAGAGTAAAGCAGCAGATGGAGGATAATAATGCGGCGCTTGAGGATTATAATAAAGCAGTTGAGGTGGGAGTAAAAGAACCACTCCTGTTTTATTATTCAGGTGTCATCAAATTCCAGAACGGTCTTTTCGAAGACGCACTTACAAGTTTTTCGGAAGCGATAAAAAATGATCCGAAACTCGCAATAGCATACAACGACAGGGGCAGCACTTTCAGGAAACTTGAAAAATATGATGAAGCAATAAGCGATTACAAGGCAGCAATAAGAATTAATCCTGATCTTGATTTTGCCTGGAATAATCTTGGCAGCGTTCTGAGGCGCAAGGACAGACAGGATGAAGCGATCACAGCTTATAACGAAGCAATAGGCGTCAATAAAGATTATTACATTGCTTACAATAACAGGGGCAGCGCAAAATATGAGAAAAAGGATTACGAAGGAGCCATAAAGGATTTTGATGCAGCCTTAAAGATCAAGTCCGATTATTTGCCTGCAATGAACAACAAGGCCGCTGCACAAATGAAACTCAAGGCTTATGGCGATGCTTCGGCAATATTCACCAAGATCATCGAAAAGGATCCAAGTTATGGTTATGCATACCTGAACAGGGGCATTGCCAAAGAGGAGATGAGGATGCTGAAAGAGGCCTGTGCCGACTGGCAGAAAGCGAAGGACCTTGGCATACCGGCTGCCAATCTTTATCTTCAGGAGTGTAATAACTGATGATACACAAAAAGACAGTGAATAAGTCCCAAGATCCAAGACCCAAGATCCAAGCCTCAAGGGACGGTTCCCTTGGAATTTGGGACTTGAAATTTGGGGCTTTGGATTTGGTAGTTGGGGCATGGAACTTTTTTCACACAAGAATTTATTTACGTAACACTAGTAATAATTAAGGAGATCAGTCATGAGAAAACTTTTCATTCTGATATTTGTGCTAACAGGATTAGCCGCATCATCACAGGAGATAGAAATAAGCAAAACCGATATCCCTAATAAGGACGATTATAAAAAGGCAAAGGATGATCTTAAACAGGCGGAGGACCTATATATGCTTGGCCGCGGAGGTTACCGCAGAGCGCTGGATTTCTATCTCGAAGTTCACCGCCTTATGCCAAACCACGCCCTTCTGAATTACAAGATTGGCAACTGTTATCTTTATTCCATTCAGAAGCCGAAATGTATACAGTATTACGAAAAGGCTTTTAAACTGAATCCCGGAATAGCCCCTGATATCATTTTTGTCCTTGCCAGAGGATACCACCTTACCCTGCAGCTCGACAAAGCAATTGAGTATTACAGGAAATATATGAATTCCCTTCCGCCAAAAGACCTGCAGACAAAGCAGGGCGATCTGAAAAAATATATCGAAGAATGTGAATACGGGAAAGAACTTATTAAAACCCCGATAAGAGTATTCATTGATAATTGCGGGGGAAATATAAACTCTTCGTATCCCGAGTACAATGCGATCATCTCTACCGACGAATCTGTTATGATGTATACCTCGCGTCGCCCTGACACTTATGGAGGAGGCACTGACCTTCAGGACAACCTTTACTTTGAGGATATTTATGTTTCGTACGCTGATGGGTACAACTGGGGAATGGCAAAAAACGTTGATAAACCGCTAAACACGAATGATCATGACGCTACCGTAGGATTAAGTCCCGACGGACAGAAACTCTTTACTTTCAACGGCAGTAATAACGGCGGTGATATTTTTGTTTCTTATCTTAAGGGTTCAGAATGGACAAAGCCGGATGACGGACCAATGTCAAAGTATATCAATACTGATTATAAGGAGTCTTCTGCATCATTCTCATTCGATGGCCGGACAATGTACTTTGTTTCTGACCGCGAAGGCGGATATGGCGGCCTTGATATTTACATGACAAACTGGGATGCAGAAAAAGAACGCTGGGGGGTGCCACGTAGCATGGGAGCCTCTATTAACACTCAGTATAACGAAGAAGGTGTGTTTATGCATCCTGACGGACGGACGCTGTATTTCAGTTCAAAGGGACACAAAACAATGGGCGGTTACGACATCTTTAAGACGACTCAGGGCGATGACGGAATGTGGAGCGAGCCTGAGAACCTTGGCTATCCTGTAAACACTCCCGATGATGATGTTTTCTTTGTTATTAATGCAAGCGGAAAACGCGGTTACATGAGCTCGGTTCGCGATGATGGTTATGGTGATTATGATATTTTCCGGGTCACATTCCGTGGTCCCGAAAAAAACCCCATTCTGCAAAATGAAGACAACCTCCTTGCCCAGGTGGCGCCCGAAACTGAAGTGGTAATTGAAGATGCTGTTGAAATAAAAACAACTCGCCTTACAATAGTAAAAGGTATAATTCAGGATGGTATTACACTTGATTTACTTAGCGCTACTATAGAGATAGTGGACAATGTGAAAAATGAAGTAGTGTCTATTTCCTCTTCAAACAGTTCTACCGGAAAATATCTGGTTACCCTTCCCTCCGGTAAAAACTATGGTATCGCTGTAAAGTCCGAAGGTTACCTTTTCCATTCCGAGAACTTCGAAATACCTGCTGCAACGGGATATCAGGAAATTATTAAGGATATAAAACTTTATAAAATGGAGGTTGGCACCAAGATCGTTCTTAAGAATATCTTTTTCGACTATGCAAAAGCCACACTTCGCAGTGAATCTTTTGGTGAACTTGACAGGTTGCTGAAACTTCTTACCGATTTCCCGACAATGCGGATCGAAATTTCCGGCCATACCGACAATAAGGGTACACTTGCGACAAACGAAAAACTTTCGGCTGCCCGTGCAAAAGCAGTTGTAGACTATCTGATTGCAAAAGGAATCCCCGCAAGCCGTCTGGAATCCGCAGGATATGCCTTCAATCAGCCGATAGCTTCTAACGACACGGAAGAAGGCCGTCAGCAGAACAGGCGCGTGGAATTTAAGGTATTGAGCAAGTAATTCCCGTCATACTTTAATGTCAACGCATTTTTGCTGAATCATTATAATAAACATTGCAGTGTGTAGCAAATTAAATACATATAAAGGAAGCAATGAATTTCTGTTCTTTACAACAGGGAGGAAAGTAATAATAGAACCCTGGCTACCTGACTACTTTAAGGCAGGGTAGTCTATTACTTACCCCGTGCTGAAGCACGGGGTAAAGAAAAAAAGTAGAACTTGGGCTTTAGCCCGAAAAATGACTTACCCCGGCTGGAACTTGTTCGGCAAAAGACAGAAGGCCGGGGAAAAAAAAGAAAAAAGACGGGCTTTAGCCCAAAACGATACGAAATGGGATATATAAAGAACCAGGAGGAACACCACCGGAAAACCTGCTTTCCGGAAGAGTATGACGAATTTATGACGAAGTATGGTTTTGAGAAGTTTGTTTAGGGCTAAAGCCCGCGTAACTTATTTGTTTCTTATCACCGGCCTCCTTCCTTTGTCAGGACAAGTTCCGGCCGACGTAAGACATATACTATGCAATATTGCAGGTTTTAAGGCCGGTGTAAGTCATATATTCCGGCGTGGAAAAGATTTACAATTTCTTCCGATCAGTACACTATGTAATAGTCATCAGCAAGAGTCAAACAGAATCCCTGAACTAAACAGGTTTAAGATCATGAGATATCTCTCTTCTTTAATATTGATCGTTAGTTTTTGCCTGTCCTTATCTGCCCAGCGATATACGATAAGCGGATATGTTGAGGATGAAAGTAACGGCGAACGCATGATATCCGCTACTGTGTATGATGATATTTCGAAACAGGGAGTGGCGACAAATGCTTATGGCTTCTTCAGCCTTACCCTTAATCAGCCGAAAGTAAAACTTGTTTTCTCATTTATTGGCTATACAAAGGAGATAAGAGAAATTGACCTTGTACAGAACGTTTCGCTTAACATAAAACTTAAACCTACACTAACACTTCAGGAGGTAACAGTAACAGGGCAGAAGACCCAGATAGAAAACCCCCAGATGAGTGTGAACGAAATACCCGTACAGACAATAAAATCCCTGCCTGTTTTACTTGGTGAGACCGACCTGATAAAAGTCATACAGTTACTGCCGGGTGTCCAGTCGGGGAGCGAGGGCTCCAGTGGTCTTTATGTGCGCGGCGGAGGCCCCGACCAGAATCTTATTCTCCTTGACGGAGTCCCGATATATAACGCCGATCATCTTTTCGGTTTCTTTTCTGTTTTTAATTCGGATGCCATTCAGAATGTTACACTGATAAAAGGTGGCTTCCCTGCCCGCTACGGCGGTCGCCTGTCATCTGTTCTCGATATACGAATGAAGGAAGGAAATAACAAGTCGTTTCACGGAGAGGGTTCAATAGGAATTATTTCATCGAAATTGATGGTAGAAGGCCCGCTTATTAAAGACAAATGTTCTTTTATTGTTACCGGCAGGCGGACATATATTGACATACTTGCAAAGCCCCTGATAATGTCGCTAAGCGATGGAGCAAATGCCGGATATTATTTCTGGGATTTCAATGCAAAGATTAATTACATACTTACCGAAAAGGACAGGTTGTACCTTAGTTTTTACGGAGGACGCGACAAGGCTTACGGCAAATTCAAAGACAACAGCTGGGAAAATGAATCCTCTTCAGAAAAGTTCGGGCTTTCGTGGGGGAACATCATTACAGCGCTCAGGTGGAACCACGAGATAAATCAGCGTCTTTTCCTTAATGTAACAGGGACATACAGCAACTACCAGTTTGCTATATCAGATAATATGGAGAGCACAAGCAATGGCGAGACAACAAAATCAAGTTTCGAATATATTTCCGGAATACGCGACTGGTCGGCAAAAGCCGAATTCGACTATCATCCGGCACCCAAGCATAAAATAATGTACGGAGGAAGTTATACTTATCACACATTTTATCCGGGAATAAGTGTCTTTAAGATGAGTTCAACACAAGATCAGTCGGGGAACATCGACACCACTTTCGGTGATGATTACATATACACCCATGATGCTTATGTATATATCGAGGACGAAATAAAGATCGGAGCGCAGATTGTCATAAACCCCGGACTTCATTACTCTTTGTTCATGGTACAGGATGCGGTTTATAATTCCCTGCAGCCACGATTATCTGCACTTTACCTATTAAATGAGAAATGGTCGGTTAAAGCGGCTTTTACAATGATGTCGCAGAATATCCACCTTCTTACCAACAGTGGCATCGGGATGCCTACTGACCTCTGGCTTCCGGCGACAGCAAAAGTAGCGCCCCAGAGATCACAGCAGCTGGCAGCCGGAGTTTTTCATAATCTCCCCGGAGGCTTCGAAGTCAGCCTGGAAGGTTATTATAAAACAATGCAGAACCTTATCGAATACAAATCAGGCGCCGACTATTTCAGCAGGGCCGAAACATGGGAGAATAAGGTCGAATCGGGCAATGGCGAGTCGTACGGAGCAGAGATCCTGATCAGAAAAAACAAGGGAAAAACAACAGGATGGATCGGTTATACCCTTGCCTGGTCGAACAGGCAATTCAGGGATCAGACATTTCCATACAGGTACGACCGCAGGCACGATATCGGCCTGGCAATAACCCATAAAATATCCGACAGAACAGATGTCGGCCTGGTATGGGTTTTTGGTACGGGGAACGCGGTTTCACTTCCCATCGAACAGTATCCGGCAATGTCAGACCCGTTCAATCCAATGGTTTATGATTATAACAGTATTAATTATTTTGAAGGAAAGAACCAGTTCAGGACCCCAAAATATCACCGGCTTGATATAGGTATTAATTTCCACAAACAACTTAAAAGGGCTTACCGTACATGGTCGATAGGTCTTTATAACGCCTATAACAGGAAGAATCCTTTTATCATTTACTTTGAGACAGACTGGGAAACCGATACAAAGCATTTAAAGCAACTAAGCCTGTTCCCTATACTTCCCTCTGTTTCATATTCACTTAAATTCTGAAAGCTATGGTAAATAATATGAAAATCATATGCAGGTATTTTTTTATTCTCT
>CAZEWB010000208.1:5118-6642 GCA_964515655.1 uncultured Bacteroidales bacterium | reverse complement strand
TGTGTTGGGTGTGTTTGGGTTTTTTTGGTTATTTCCGGTATAATATTTGAATAAAATGCTTATAATTGTAAATACTTTGTATAAAACTTGATTTACATTGGTGTTTTTCTTTATTTTTGCTCAAAATATTTTAACCAGGTTTTAAAATGAAACTAATATTTGTGACTTTTACCCTGTTTGCGATCATCGCATCCTGCCCTGTCAGAATAAATGCACAGGAGTCCCCCTATGATAAGGTTTTCGGATATCGCATAAGCACCCGTGACGGAAATTCTGTAAAAGTGCAGATACTTGTTAATATCAAAGGCCTTTCGAAAGGCAAAACGGTTAAACTTAAGGAGAAGATCCCTGCCGGATTCAGGGCCGCTATTACAGATGCATACGGTGCAACGGCAGAAGCAACTGAAACCAACGTGAGTTACGTATGGAAAGTATTGCCCGTGGCCGACCTTTTCATTATCAAATATGAGTTGACATCACCTAATGCAGTTAGCGAAAATGTTACGATAAGCGGAAATATGTCGTACATGTCCGATTTCGGAATAAAATACATAAGCGTTGTTGAAAGGAATTTTGCGACCGAAAATGATTTTATATATGCCATAAAGAACATTCCTCCCTATAAAGCTGCTGCTGTCGTTGTAGAAGACGGGCAGGTTGCCGTTAATAATAATACTCAGCCCGTAATAGTTCAGGATACAAAACCCTCTGATGACGCTCCCAAACCTAAACCCCGCACTGATGTTGTAGAAACAAAACCCGTAGATAACAATAATACTGTAACTGATGACGCCCCCAAGCCCATTCCCCGCACTGACGTTGTTGAAACAAAACCAGAAGAAAAACCTCAGCCGGTCGTCGAAACCAAACCAGAAGAAAAACCTGTTAATGTAAGCTCGGAAGGAACGATAGCTACTTCTACCGGAACATTTTATTGCGTTCAGGTCGGCGCATCAGGCGACAAACTGGCTTCAACATATTTCAATAAATACAGTTTCGACAAACCTGTTGAGGAGAACCTCGAAAACGGGATGTACAAATATCTCCTTGGCCGCTTTCCGACATTAAAAGAAGCGAACGCTTACCTTGCAAAAGTAAAGGCAAAAGGTGTCGCCTGCTTTGTTGTGGCTTATACCGACGGAAAACGTACTACTATAAAGGATGCGCTGGCGGTATCGGGGAAATAAGCGATAGTCCTGATCCTAATCTTTGTCCTAATCATAATCCTTAATCAGCAAAAGTCAAGGCTAAGGACGAGGTCTGGAGTCGGTGCGCATGTATAAGTCAAGCTGCTTGTGAAGAAGGCGATAAAGATAGAATAGGAACTTTGCCCCTGCCCCCCTCTCGTCATTCCGGATATGTTCCGGAATCTCTCATGCTCTGCCTCAATGGGGCATGAGTTTTGAGAGATGCTGAAAAAATTTCAGCATGACGGGTGGGGGGATTGGGGCGCGCACAACAAAAAAACAGTCACACTGAGTCGGCCAGGGTCTTTTGTCAAGCTATACTTGTTGTATAGTGGCC
>CAZEWB010000208.1:3206-5108 GCA_964515655.1 uncultured Bacteroidales bacterium | reverse complement strand
TGTGTTGGGTGTGTTTGGTGGTGGTGTCTCAGGAAAAACACATCACACTATCCCCTTTGCCTGCGGCTCAACGCACATGCCTTCACACAACGATTGCTTCGGTCGCTATTGACGTCATCAGCTTCTCATTGCCGGTTTTGCTCCCTCGCAAAGACGTGGTGTTTTTTTTATAGTACGCTCCGGCGACCTCAAGGTTCACCGATAACCCGCGCGAAGGCGAACCTTGAGGTCTGCGCCGGAAAGGGCAAAAACCTGCAACTACATAAGCAGCACTATAATGGGCATGGGCATTAGGAGATGCTGAAACGAGTTCAGCATGACGGGTGGGGGGATTGGGGCAAAGACGATAGGTTGTTGCTTTTGTTTTGTGTATTCCCTGTTTTATTTCCCGAACGCATTCCAGCCCTGGGCAGTAAGAGCAATAAGCCTGTTATCCGAAGTAATGGCATTCAATCCCTCCGAAGAGTCTGTAATATATCCTATCACTGTAACGTCGTTGATTTCGCTGACCTTTTCGTGCATGGAAACAGGAACTGTAAACAGAAGTTCGTAATCTTCTCCTCCATTAAGGGCGGCCGTTTCGGGGGCGATCTGGAATTCTTCAACAGCCCATGAGGTCTGGTGGTCGAAAGGAATATTTTCGAACAGTATGCGGCATCCGCATCCCGACTGAGTACAAATATGCATCAGTTCCGAAGAAAGGCCATCGGAAATGTCAATCATTGAAGTTGGAAGTATTCCTGCCTTCTTAAGGCTTTCATTAATATCAGTGCGGGCTTCGGGTTTTAACTGCCGCTGAAGAATGTAATCATACTTTGAAAGGTCGGGCTGAATGTTCTCTTTGCTGAACAGCAACTTTTCCCTTTCCAGCACCTGCAGGCCTGCGAAGGCGCCACCGAGGTTCCCTGTCACACAAATTATATCAGTAACTTTTGCACCACTCCGGTATATAATTTCTTCGTTACGGGCCGTACCTATTGCTGTAACGGAGATCATCAGGCCGGTCATGCTGCTTGAGGTATCGCCTCCGACAAGATCAACTTTATATTTTTTACAGGCAAGATAAATACCCTGATACAGTTCTTCCATTGCTTCAACCGAAAATTTCGAAGACGCAGCGAAAGAGACAAGTATCTGCTCCGGAGTTCCGTTCATTGCACAGATATCAGAAAGGTTTACAGTAACGGCTTTATATCCCAGGTGTTTGAGCGGAGTGTACATCAGGTTGAAATGTATCCCTTCGACCAGCAGGTCGTTAGTCACAAGCAATGAACATCCGTTACCTTTATCTATTACGGCACAGTCGTCGCCCACACCTTTTACGGTTGTCGGGTTTACATTGGTAAAAGGATCTGTAAGGGTTTTTATCAGGCCAAACTCGCCCAGCTCGGAAATTGAAGTAATGGCTTTCTTTTCTTTTGTCATTTCACATTATATAATAAGGCACGCAAAGTTCGTTTTTTTTTCCTGAATTTTATCATGTTATTTTTTGTTTTTCATACTTCCTTTTTGCCTCGTGCGCTTTAATAACCATCATTATCTGACCGAATTAATGTATTTTTTTAATAAAACTTGTTTAGTATGGCACAGATTTCTATTTTTGCGGTCTGAAACAATATCGAAAAAAAAATCTAAATAATCAACAATGAAAAAAGGTTTATTTCTGACACTTGCAGCCGGACTTCTGATTCCTGCATTTGCCATGGCCAGTGAGGCCGATCTGAAAATTCCGGAAGCAATACAATCCGAATCTGTTCTTTACTGGGGTTTTCTTATTTGCGGGCTGGGCCTGCTTTTTGGCTTATACCAGTTCATGCGTGTAAAAAAACTTCCTGCTCACAAAGTCATGCTTGATGTTGCTGACGTAATTTACCAAACCTGTAAAGCGTATTTAGCTCAACA
>CAZEWB010000208.1:0-3196 GCA_964515655.1 uncultured Bacteroidales bacterium | reverse complement strand
GTGTTGGGTGTGTTTGGTTTTTTTTTGTTCATTGGTGCGGCTGTAGCCGGATATTTCGGATTCCTCGCCCCTATCGGAGAAACTCCAGGTCAACAAGTGGGCAGCGTATTATTAATTATCATGTGGACCGTAATAGGTATACTTGGTTCTTATTCAGTAGCTGCATTTGGTATCCGTATGAATACTTTAGCAAATGCACGTATGGCATTTGCATCGTTAAAAAAGAATCCGTTGCATTTATTAAATATACCTTTAAATGCCGGTATGAGTATTGGTGTTGTTTTGGTTTGCGTTGAGCTGATCATGATGCTTATTATTTTATTACTGATGCCCGGTGATTTAGCAGGCGCTTGTTTCATTGGCTTTGCTATTGGTGAATCACTAGGCGCTTCTGCATTACGTATCGCCGGTGGTATTTTTACAAAGATTGCAGATATCGGTTCCGACCTTATGAAGGTTGTGTTCAAAATCGGCGAAGATGACCCCCGCAATCCCGGTGTTATTGCAGACTGTGCCGGTGATAATGCCGGCGACTCTGTAGGTCCTACTGCAGACGGTTTTGAAACATACGGTGTAACCGGTGTTGCTCTTATCTCTTTTATTCTTTTAGCTGTTGGTGGAACTGCACTAGGATTAACTGATGCTATTACAGGTGATCTTAAAGTTCAATTATTGGTATGGATATTCGTTATGCGTATCCTTATGATCATCACTTCAGTTCTTGCCTTCTGGATTAATGGCTTTATCAGCACGGCTAAATTTGGCGGCAAAGAAGATATTGACTTTGAAGCTCCTTTAACAAACTTAGTCTGGATCACTTCTATCCTTTCAATAGCAGTTACTTTTGCAGCAAGTTATGTGATGATACCGGACTTAAATGGCAACACTGATATGTGGTGGATACTTTCATCAATTATCAGTTGCGGCACTTTGGGCGGCGCTTTGATCCCTGAGATCACAAAAATATTCACTTCTCCAAAATCCGGTCATGTGCAGGAAATTGTTAAATCCGGCAAAGAAGGCGGCGCTTCGCTTGTAATACTTTCAGGCTTTGTTTCCGGTAACTTCAGCGCATTCTGGATGGGTCTTGTTTTCTTTGTGTTGATGTTTACTGCGTTCCTATTCAGTTCTATGGGACTTCATGAAATAATGATCTATCCTTCCATCTTTGCATTTGGTCTGGTTGCCTTTGGTTTATTAGGCATGGGACCTGTTACTATTGCTGTTGACAGCTATGGACCGGTAACCGATAATGCTCAATCAGTTTATGAATTATCATTAATTGAAGAAGTTCCTAACGTTGATGCAGAAATTGAAAAAGATTTCGGTTTTAAACCAAACTGGGAAAAATCAAAATTTTATCTGGAATCAAACGACGGCGCTGGCAATACTTTTAAAGCGACGGCTAAACCGGTGTTAATTGGTACTGCTGTTGTTGGCGCTACTACTATGATTTTCTCTCTCATCCTGATGATTCAAAAAACTTTAAATGTTAATCCATCGGATATTCTTAACCTGTTAAATCCATACACTATCTTAGGTTTCCTTTTAGGTGGTGCCGTGGTTTTTTGGTTTACCGGTGCATCAACACAAGCAGTTTCAACAGGTGCTTTCAGAGCTGTAGAATACATTAAAAAGCATATTAACCTTGATCCTAATGCTCCCAAAAAAGCAGATCCAAAATCTTCAACAGAAGTGGTGAAAATCTGTACTCAATATGCTCAAAAGGGTATGTTTAATATCTTTATATCTATATTTTTCTTTGCATTGGCGTTTGCATGTTTCTCTTCTCCTTCCGGAATAGGTGGCGACAATATTGCAACCAGTCCTGTTGCATTATTTGTCAGTTACTTAATTGCCATCGCTGTATTCGGTTTATTCCAGGCCGTATTTATGGCTAATGCCGGTGGCGCATGGGACAATGCCAAGAAAGTGGTTGAAGTTGACCTGAAAATGAAAGGTACTCCATTACACGATGCCACTATTGTAGGTGATACTGTTGGTGATCCTTTTAAAGACACTTCTTCTGTTGCTCTTAACCCCATCATTAAATTCACCACTCTCTTTGGACTTCTTGCAATGGAAATAGCTATAAGCGAAAGTTTCCGCGATGCAGCGCCTTATGTTGGAATAGCATTCTTTATCGTTGCCGTGATCTTCGTCTGGAGAAGTTTTTACAAAATGAGAATTGAAAAATAGTATTTGTTTGTTATTTGAAATTTTATTTTTGTGATTTAATAGATGCAATTAATAAATTGAATATTGGAAATTATTTGTGTTTTGAAAATTGAGTATTGATGCTTCCTAAGGAAATATTAAGTAAAGGTTTGCTCTGAAGCAATAAACCGGTAACATGGAATTTCCCGCAGAATACGCAGAAATTCGCAGATGAACCGCAATTTTCTGCGAAAATCTGCGATATCAGCGGGAAAAATATAAGACGCAATCACTGCTGTCAAAGAAAATAAATACCTTTGGCGAATTAAAAAACAGGGCACTTGAAAAAAGTACTTTTACCGATAATCTTTGTTTGCATATTTTTAAACCTTTCAGGCCAGAACGAGGAACTTGACTCGCTAAGGAATGTATTCAAAAACAGCCGTCACGATACAACTAAGATCAAACTTTACTTCGAAATAGGGTACATATACGAATTCATATACCCGGATACTGCACTTATAATTTATAAAAATGCTGTGGCGCTGGCCGACAAGAACATCGGAAGTAACCCTTACACGAAATCAGATATCATCCGGAAGTATGCCACACTAAAGGCCAGATCTGTTATGTACATGGGTATTGTCGTCATGGATCAGGGCGATTATCCTCTTGCAATGGAATACTATAACAAGGCAAAAGATATTTTTCAGGAACTGGACGATAAAAGAGGCATTTCCAATTGCTATACAAACATCGGTATTATTTATGGGGAACTGGGGCAACTTCAGAATGCGCTGGATGCATATTTTAAATCACAGAAGGAGCTTGAAAAGATAGGAGACAAAGTCGGCATAGCAAGAAATTATAATAACATAGGGATCATTTATAGTGATATGGGCAACTATGAAAAAGCCCTTGAATTTTATTTAAAATCATTGAAAATAAAGGAAGAACTTGGCGATAAAAGGGGAATAGCCCAGAGTTATAATAATCTCGGAATACTACATAAGGATCATGGAGACAATGAAAAAGCTAT
>CAZEWB010000207.1:0-6685 GCA_964515655.1 uncultured Bacteroidales bacterium | reverse complement strand
AAGGAGATGTCGGATTGTATTATTCTGATTCTGCAATATACAGAACTACAGACAAAGGAGAACATTGGCAATTAACATCATTTCCTCCGAATTGGAGTAGTTATACCTTTATTTTATTGGATTCTTTAAATTTTTTAACCTATTTACCAAATGGTTATTCAACGAATGTTTTTATTACAAATGATGGTGGTGTAACACATGATTCCATTACTTTTAATAAATATATAGAACATATAGTATTAACAGGTGATAATACAGGGTACTTTTCGAGCGGGTATAATTTGTATAAGTTCGACCATCATAACTATTATCCATTATTTTCAGATGACAGCTTATATCTTAATAAAATCTGCTTTTTAAGTCCCATCGAGGCAGTGGCTGCTGGGAACAATGGAATAATATACCGTACATACAATATGGGTCAGACATGGATCCCGACATATACCGGAGTCAATAGCAACTTTACAACAATGTCATTTCCAAGTCAGTCGGTAGGGTATGTGTATGGATCAAATAATAACTTTTTAAAAACGACCGACGGAGGAATTTCGTGGCATATTATGCCCAAAATTGTTCCTGATTCGACTTATGAAATAATTAAATTATTCTTTATTAATGAACAGGTTGGTTATACTTATGCAATGTTTAGTCAATTTGTATTGAAGACCCTTGATGGCGGAAATACCTGGTTTCAATATCTAAATTCACCTAAAGAAATAAGTGATTTGTATTTCGTAGACGAAAATACAGGATACGTATCAACGTTGGGAGATTTTTTTAGTGGAGGATTCTTAGCAAAAACAACTGATGGCGGCTCCACATGGTCAACTACACCGTCTACGGGTTCGCTTACTAAAATTGTATATATTGATAGTCTCAGAATGTTTGTGGTTGAATGTGGGTGGGGTTTTGGGGATTTCTCCAGAGTATATTATACTGAAAATGGTGGAAATACATGGGAATTCAATAGTTTAAACGCCAATGTATATGATATAATGATGATTGACTCACTAAATGGAATATTAGCTGCAACTAATATGGACACACCCGGTCCCAGCTTATACTATACTTCTGATGGCGGTCATACATGGGATAGTTTGTATTTCAGATACCAGCCATGGGTTTCATATTATAACAGCGCATTATATAAAACAATTAATAATGACATCTGGTTGTATTATTCAAATTTCAGGGCAAAGGGAAGACTGGATAGTGTTCCGGCAAATGATTTTTCTATCCTTCACGCCCAATACTCCAGCTTCAGCAGCAACTGCTTTTCACCATATGGGATAAGTATGAACTTTGTCGGCGATGCCTCGCAATACAACCAGGGGGACACGGTGAACATAACCATTAACTGGGGCGATGGTTCCGATACAACATATATTGATACTGTTGGTTCAAACGGTAATTTTTACAAAGAGTTGAACCATGTTTATTATTCTCCCGGTCAGTTTATTCCCGAGATAATTGCAAGTACGGCAAGCGAAGCGGATACATTTCATGTTACACCTGTAATCGTGTATGCCAGTTGCGGGGATATAAGCGGCACTGTTAAGTATAATGAGAACTCAACCTGTATTTCTGATTCATTGTCTCAGCCATTGCCCAATATCAAAGTACTTCTTACAGATAATACAGGCAACATAATTGACATGCAGTTCACTGATAATAACGGCGGCTTCGGTTTTGATGTTCCATCCACAAGTAATTATTTTGTAAAAATTGATTCTGTTTATCTTGGACAGTTATATGTAGCATGTCAGAATTCTTTGCCAGTTGATACTGTAAATACGACAAATCATAATTTTATTCTTTACTGCAATCCGGCCGGATATATATGTGCCAACATGTTGGGAGATGCCATGAGACCCTTTGGCGAAATGACCTTTTTTGTGAATTTCATTAAGTACAGTTGTGACACTTCCGATTATTCATTTACAATAACAACTGACCCTTCAGTTTATATTTTAAATACTACTGAATTATACAGCGAAGTTCCCAGGCAGGCATCTTTCGGTCCGTACGCAATCGGAAATCACGGGGGATTATCCTTCCCGGTATCTTACACAACTGATTCTCTATTTGCTCTTGGTGATTCGATATGCTTTACACTTACCGTATACGAAGGAACTACGGTGGTTTTTACGAACGAATACTGTTTCCCTGTTGTGAATTCATACGATCCGAATTACAAGGAAGTGTCGCCTGAGGAATATCTTACACCTTCGGATACTGTTTTCTATACAATACATTTTCAGAATACCGGCAATGACGTTGCATACAATATAACAATAAGGGATACGGTTGATGATAATTTCAATCCTGAGTCCCTTAATGTTCTTGCTGCAAGCCATGATTATAGTGTCAGGGTTATATCATACAGTCCGCTTGTTGTTGAATTTTTCTTCCCGGAAATAATGCTAACCGACAGCGGTCAGTCGCAGATACTGAGTTGCGGATTTATTAAGTACTATGTTACACAGAAGCCCGGACTTCATTTTTCAACCTGTTTTACAAACACAGCATTAATTTACTTCGATTACAACTCACCTGTAATTACAAACACTACGGTGAATTGTTATTATGTGCCGGTTGGCATTGCGGGAGCAGAGGGCCTGAGTGATATTCTTCCTTATCCGAATCCTTCTGATGATATTCTTACCGTACGACTGAGTGAAGGAAGCAATCTGATCAGGATATATAATCAGTTGGGACGCTGTGTTTATGATGGATCTGTTGAATGCAAAACTGTAAATAAAGACGAAAGACTTCATGTTGGCAACCTGAGAATAGGGTTGTATTACATTCAGGTTTCAAATTCAGAAACTGATCAGGTCAGCACATTTAAGTTTATTGTAGAGTAACATTGCCCATGCCCTTGCCCCCTTCCCGTCATTCTGAACTTGTTTCAGAATCTCTCACCTCCCATAACTCTTATAGAATTCTTGTGTTGTGCATGTGAGATTCCGGAACAAATCCGGAATGACGGCAGGGGAGGTGGGCGCATAGTTTCAAATGAACTGGTTACAAATTGATACCGGTTAATCAGCTGTATGAATTCTTAAATACTTATTATTTTTCCAGTAATACGATTCTGCCGCTTTTTCAAAAAAGATAACATCAAGGGTGTTTGTTTCAATTTTTATTGTACTGTCCGAGTCGAAATCATAAAACTCACCCGGAGGAGAAATTCCAAACCCTATTTCAAGTTCCCCTTTTAATAACGGATATGTCAGACCTTCTGATTTTTCATCAGTTAAAATGAAACATGAAAATTTATTATTATCTTCTGATTGAACAACAACAATTTTGAAATCCGAACCTGAAAGTAACATTACAGCATAGTCGGTCAATGTATCGCCATTATAATCGCCCTCCTGATAGTATGGAACATTTTTCTCCTGATAAAAAGCACACCAGTCATTTACGAAATCACTTGTATCTGCAATTCTGTATTCCTTGAAATGAATTTTAATATAATCGATAATATTCTCATTAATACTACAAAGTTCTCTTTTACTGCAGTCCTGCGAAAAGACCGGATAACAATACATAATTGCTATGGCTATCAGAATGAAATTTTTTATAATGAACGGATTTATATTTTTCATTTCAATAAGGTTAGTGTTAAAGGGATAATATCTGAGAAAGAAATATTGTTTAGAATTACTTTTCCACCCACTTGTATACTCTGTCGTTTCTCCTTACTTTTTCAGGAACCTTAAAGCTACACTTTTTCCCTTTTTCGCATGAAGGTGTGCTGCCTTTGCTTCCATCCATTCTTTCAACCCGGGTTTCAACAACGCCCGATGTGGGGCCTGAGACAAGTATTTTGTCGCCGGTCTTCAACTGGTCGGATTCCACCATGATCTCTGCCACGCCAAGGTTCGAAAAGTAGTTTGTAACGTAGCCTATGTATTCCTTATGCCTTGTTGCGGCAGAGCCGTAGTTTTCCGACCATTCGCCTTCGGTACTGCCCATGTAGTAGCCTTCCCAGAACCCCCGGTTAAAAACCGAACCGAGGCGTTGCATCCATTCCTTAGTTTTTTCTTTGCTGAAAGTTCCATCATTCCACGCTTCAACGGCTTCGTGGTAACACTGTGTTGTGACCTTAACATATTCAGGAGCGCGTGCGCGGCCTTCGATCTTAAGGACAGAAATTCCGGCATCAAGGATCCTGTCAAGAAAACCTATTGTGCAAAGATCCTTTGGAGACATTAAATATTCGTTGGAAATGTCGAGTTGATAGCCGGTTTCTTTTTCGGTAACAGTATACGATCGGCGGCAGTTCTGGAAACACTTTCCGCGGTTAGCCGATTTGTTGTGATGATGCAGGCTCAGGTAACACTTGCCGCTGGTGGCCATGCATAATGCTCCGTGGACAAAAACTTCTATTCTTACTTTTTCTCCTTTTGGTCCGCAGATGTTCTCTTCATCAACCATACGGCAGATCTCGGCCTGCTGTTCAAGCGAAAGTTCGCGGGCAAGAATTATCACATCGCACCAGCCGGCAAAAAACCTGAGTGCTTCAATATTGGTTATATTAAGCTGAGTTGAAGCGTGAAGTTCTATCCCTTTTTTTCTTCCGTATTCCAGAGCGGCCATATCCGATGCGATGATCGCGTCAACACCGCATTCGCAGGCGAGGTCTATGAGTCGCCGCATTTCGGGAAGTTCATTATTGAAAACGACTGTGTTGAGCGTCATGTAAGACTTAATATTGTGTTTGCGGCATATTGCAATGACTTCAGGCAGGTCTTTTTCGCTGAAGTTCACTGCAGAATGCGAGCGCATGTTAAGTTCCCCGATACCGAAATATACCGATCCGGCTCCACCCTGTATAGCAGCCATAAGCGATTCGAAAGAACCGGCCGGGGACATGATCTCGATTGGGAAGAGTCTTTTCATTTACGACAAAATTACTAAAAAAACAGGCGATATAAGAAATAGATGAAATGATGGTTAGTGTTATTGTGCAAAATGTCTGCTAAGACACGCAATATCAATAACACACATTTTAATCTATGATACATATTCGAAGCATTACCTCGTCAACAACCCTAAATATGTGTCAGAAAAGCGAATAAATAACCCTAAATTTGTGTCATAAAATCGAAAAAATAACCCTATATTTGTGCAATATTTGAAAATAACCCATAATAGTTAAAGCAATGTTCAGAAGAAAACTGATTATTGAACTTGAAAAATGGAAAACAAGACCGGGTCGTAAGCCGCTGATAATAAGGGGAGCGCGTCAGGTTGGCAAAACAACGCTGGTAAATCAGTTTTCAAAATCTTATGAGCAATATATATATTTAAATCTTGAGAACAAGGAAGATAAAACTGTTTTTGAAAACTATACTGATATAGATACATTGCTTCAGACCATGTTTTTTATCAAAGACAAGAAGCTTGCCGGTAAGGAGAATACGTTGATTTTCATTGACGAGATACAGGAAGTTCCCAAAGCACTTAATGTGTTAAGGTATTTTTACGAAAGTTACCCTATGATTTCAGTTATTGCTGCTGGAAGTATGCTGGAATCGTTGTTTGATAAATCAGTTTCTTTTCCTGTCGGCAGAGTAGAGTATAAAGTACTGCGCCCGTTTTCTTTTACCGAGTATCTTGATGCTTGTGGTGAAATCGCTGCAAAAGAGCAGCTTGAGGTGATGCCGCTTAATGATTTTGCACACGAAAAACTGCTTAAACTATTTCATGAATATGCACTTATTGGAGGCATGCCTGAAGTTGTAAGTATGTATGCAGAGTATAGGGATCTGACGTTGCTGTCTGATATTTACGAGTCATTAATTGCTTCATACTTTGAAGACGTTGAGAAATATGCCAGTAATGATAATCAGGTTTTGCATTTAAGACATGCAATTATGAGTGTTTTTACAAATGCAGGGAAGCGTATCAAATTCGAGGGCTTTGGTAATTCTTCGTATAAATCCCGAGATATGAGTGAGGCGCTCAGGTTAATTGAAAAGGCTTTTCTCATCCACCTTCTGTATCCTGTTACAAATGCTGAATTGCCGATTGTTTTAAATAACAGAAAATCGCCTCGTCTGCAGGTCGTGGATACCGGTTTATTGAATTATTTTGCCGGTCTTCAGAAAGAAGTAATTGGAACAAGAGATCTGAACAAAGTTTATCAGGGAACAATTATAGAGCATCTGACAGGTCAGGAGCTATTGGCTTTGTATCATAAACCATTAAGCAGACTCATATTCTGGACTCGTGAAAAAAGTACGTCCATGGCAGAAGTTGATTATTTGTTTCCTTTCAGGGGAATGCTTATCCCGGTTGAAGTCAAGGCAGGCAAGGAAGGTAAACTTAAATCACTGCATCTTTTTATGGACGAATGCAATCATTATTATGCCCTGCGCTTTTATGCAGGAAAACTGACACTGAATAAATCAGTTTCTCCCAAAGGGAAGCAGTTTATAATATTAAGTCTTCCATACTACGCGGTTTCGCAAATAGAAAAGTACATTGATTGGCTGATAAAGAAAGGTGAAAACTGAAAACCAGTGATGTTCATTTAACCATCAATAAGATGTGCAATGCTTTCCACAACTTTCTGAACCGGGATATCATTCATACATCTGAAATGACCTTTGGGGCATTTGCTGAAACCAATCTTTGTGCACGGGCGGCATTTAAGACCTGTTACTTCCAT
>CAZEWB010000206.1:0-6751 GCA_964515655.1 uncultured Bacteroidales bacterium | reverse complement strand
TGTGTTGGGTGTGTTTGGTTGGTGTGTGTGCCCTGCATGAGCAGCGCACACTTGTTGTACGCTCATGGAAAAATTCAAAAATACAAATAAATTTTTCTTAAGCAAAACAACAAGTGTTCTTTCTTTTCCGGAGGGTGAAAGTCCCTTATGCGTAACGATTAAGGCGGAAAGCATTAGCAAGTCGCAAGGTGGTTTGGGGCGACCCAAGCACTGAAGGAAGCGAGACTGCAAAGTCCGGTACTGACGAACAGAAACGGCATATGAGGCAGAGTTGTCAGGATAAGCAAGCATATCATTGCGACGTCCCATACGAAAGCGACAATTAAGTAGATGCCGCAGGAATTGGATGAAGGAAAAGGCTCTTACCGGGGGATATCTTACGGTCCACGTGTGGAACTTGTAAGAAGTCAGCAGAGGTCATAGTAGTTGCTGAAAAGCAGCGAAGGACTGAACGATAGGTTGCTTGAAATTCAATAAGGAGGTTTAAACGTCGAGTTTTCCAGCCTTATTTTAAACTAAAGCAAAGGTGTTTTTGGTGCAAAGAGCGAAAATACTGATACCTATCGAACCGCCGTATTCGCGACCCGAACGTACGGTGGTGTGAGAGGCGCTCCGGTGGGTTTTACGACTCACCGGCCGTCTACTCGATTACAGAAAGATAGATTCAACCCCATTCGGGGTTGTTGCTATATGCGTCAATAACCCACCGGCTTCGCCGGGGGTTATTGACATTCAATCCCTTCAGGATTGTTAAAAAATATCACCTAAATAGTTACCGGTACATTGAAGAAATAATAGTCTGAACGAAAAAAGAAATTATCTTTGTATAAAAAATCTATGGTAATAAAAATAGAAAAACTAAGCGATGAGACTATTGCTCAAAAGGGAATCAAAAAATGGCCGGTATGGGAAAAGGAAGTTTCGGAATTCGACTGGTATTACGATAGCCAGGAACAGTGTCTTTTCCTCGAAGGGCATGTGATCGTTGAATCAGAACTCGGGCCGGCAGAATTCGGCAAAGGCGATTTTGTAACGTTTCCCGAAGGCCTTAAATGCAAGTGGAGAGTGCTGAAACCAGTGAGGAAGCATTACAAGTTCGGGTAAACGTAACCTTGGGTTAATCACCAATTCAAGTTACAAGACCCAAGATCCAAAATCCAAGCCTCAAGCCCCAAGTGACTGTCCTTGGAATTTGGGGCTTGAATCTTGAGACTTGGGACTTTTTATTTCGCCATCTCAGGCAGGGCAACATATCTGCCGTATCCCATGTATTTTTTCCCTGATGGGTCTACCCCGATAAAGTACCATAATCCTTTGCGCAGGACAAGGTCTTTGTTCTTAATGCTGTAATTCGAAGGATCGAAATAAACGACATCCTTTTTAATAAGACCGTTTTCGGGATGCTCCCATTTTACCATGCCGTCATCGAACTGAACATACCACTGACCTAATTCTTCGGGGCCGTATATTTTATTGTTAAGGTTTCCGAGTACCCATTCGCCGTTCTTGAAATTATAAGTACCGAATTCAATTATCCTCATGTCGTTAATGTCCGAAAATAAATAGGTCTCATGTTTCCAGATATACTTGCCGGTGTCTTTGTCCCATTTTACCGCTCTTAATGTGTCGGGTTCGTGCCATACCTCAATTCCTTTTGGAAGGCCTATTATGACTTCAGGCAAAGAGAGAAAGGCAGAGTCCCCCGGGTTTTCGATAATAACGGAATCCTGTTGGGTCGTCGTTTCATTATTCTGAGTGCCGGAACAGGACAGAAGGCAAATGCCAAGAATCAGTATTGCGGTGAAATTCTGTACGTTGTGCGAAACCATATACAAAACTACTAATAAAATCTGAATCAAGAGGTGAAAAAGGACCGATTTGGAACAGTATTTTACAAGTGGCACAAATTCAATATAATATCATTTGTTAAATTTTAAAATATCTATTTCAGGAGCAAAAAAATTATGGAAAAATAAATGTGATGCATCTTATGGGTATAAAAACAATAAAAACTAATGATTATGAAAACGCTTTTTTTTATTCCGTTGTTTTTTCTCGCAATATCAATATGCGCAGAAAACGAGGTTATTCTTAATTCAAAGCCAAAAAAGATAACCGTATTTTTAAGTTCCGCCCAGGTGACCCGTAGTGCGGCGTTCAGCGCTGAGGCTGGGATCACCAACCTGGTATTCGAAGGTGTTTCACCTTATCTCGATACAAGGAGCATGCAGGCGACCGGTAAGGGGGATTTCATTATTCTTGATGTCCAGTACAGGCTTAAGGAACCTGTTCCGGTTGAGCCTACATCGCAGGTCGTTCCGGCAAAGATCGTAAAGAGCATAGAATTATTGGAGGATTCGCTTGTTCAACTGGGATTCGAAATTGACGACATAGTTGGTAAAAAGGACGCCCTTCTTCTTGAGAAAAAGACATTGCTCAGTAACCAAATCATGCAGGGGAAAGCCGATACAATTCCTGACCTGAAGATGGCTATGGAATACCTGAGGAAGCAGCTTAACGATATCAACAATCAATGGAATATTCTTAAAAGGCAGGAATTCCAGCTGCAGGCAAAAAAATCGAAAATGGAAACCCGTCTTGCCGGACTTAAGAACTATAATGCGTGGCAGAATCCGGTTGAGCCTGAATTACCTGTTCATCAGATAGTGGTTACGATACAGTCAAAAGCTCCGGTAACCGGATCGCTTTCGGTGAATTATTATGTGCAGAACGCAGGATGGTCGCCATCGTACGATATTAGGGCAACCTCTGCATCACAGCCCGTAAAACTCGTTCAGAAAGCAAATGTGTATCAGAATACCGGCGAGGACTGGAAGGATGTTAAACTTACATTGTCTACCATTACCCCTTCTGCAGGGATATCGAAACCGGTGTTGCCGGTATATTATCTTGGTTACAATTACTACATGGGTAACGTAAGGACCCGTTCAGATGATATGAAGCTGGCAGGAGCGCCTGCTTCAATGTCAAGATCTGCAGAGGAAGCCGAAGTGGATGCGGGTTCATCAGCAATGTATACTCAGACCAACCAGACGCTTACAAATGCTGAGTATGAAATAGACTTGTCCTACAGCATTCCGTCAGACGGAAAATCTCACCTTATCGCAATAAAGGAGCACGAACTGAAGGCCGAGTTCGTACATTACCTGATGCCCGAAATAAGCAAACACGCATGGCTTGTTGCAAAGATCACCGACTGGAGCAACCTTGACCTGCTTTCGGCAACTGCAAATATTTATTTCGACGGTACTTTTGTCGGAGAGACATCAATTAACACAGGTCTTTTTTCCGACACGCTTGAACTTGCACTGGGAACCGACAGGTCTCTTGTCGTTGAAAGAAAACGTAACAAGGACGAACAGAAGAACGCCATAATCGGCAGCAATGTCATCAAGACCGTTTCTTATACTCTTAATATCAAAAACAACAAGTTATCCGGAGTGAATCTGGTTGTGGAAGACAGGATACCTATCTCGAGCGATGCGGGTGTAAAGGTCGAAAAGGTCAATCTGGCAGGAGCCGAGCAAAACGAAAGTTCCGGTCTGCTTACATGGAAAGCAAAAGTATCTTCGGGCCAGACCAAGGCAATCACATTTTCTTACTCTATTGAATACGACAAGAACAAGCCGCTGGCAATATTGTAGGTGTGGCTTTTATTTACAACAGAGGACATGGAGAGCGTCGGGAAATCCCGGCGCTTTTTTATGCGTGGGATTGAAATCCCATTAGATTCTTCACTGGCGTTCCTAATGACATTTTTTATTTGTTTTTTGCTACTTTTGAAAAAAGTTCGCTGAAAGAATTTCAAAAGGAATGAAAATCGGGCATTTAATTCTGATAATACTGGCCATTGTTGTCTGTTTTAATTTGCAGGGCCAGAACCAAAGTAAATTAGATTCACTGAATAATGCCCTTAAGACCGCAAAAGAAGACACAAATAAAGTAAATATATATCTTGGAATTGCCCGTCAGACGTTCAATTCTGATATACAGACTGCTTTTGCCAACGGATACAAGGCGTATGAACTGGCAAAGAAGATCAGTTTCGTTTCAGGCGAGGCGGAATCATGCAATGTGTTAGGAGTGTGTCATTATTTTGTAGGGAACCTGGACAGTTCCGAGGTCTTTTACCTGAGGGCGATAAGTCTGGCGAATAAATATAATTTTAAAAAGATACAGGTCAAGTGTACCGGAAATCTCGGATTGGTCTATACAAACCTTGGAAAGTACGATAAAGCTATTGAGTATATTAACAAAGCCCTTAAAATGAATGAGGCAGCGGGCGACTCTGGCAGTATTGCCCGCAATTGCGCCGATATTGCATCTGTTTATGCGTATACCAATAAATTTGAATTGTCGGTTTCTTATAACACAAGGGCCCTGGAAATTTTCAGAAAGCTGGGAATGAAGCAAGGTGAGGCCAATGTCCTCAATTCTATAGGATCGCTGTATCAGGATGCGAAAAAATATAAAGAGGCAAAGGTATATTTCAACATGTCAGTTGAGATCAAAGAAAGCATAGGAGATCTGAAGGGATTGTCGAACACATATCATAATTTAGGTACGTTGCTGATGGATGAATATAATAACGATTCTGCAATGATCATTTTTGAAAAAGCCATTAAGATCAACAATGAAATAGATAACAAAGAGGGGCTGGCGAGTACCCTGATAAGCATTGGACTGATCTGTTCAAAAGAAGGGAATAACAGAAAAGCTATCGAATATTATTTGGAAGCTTATCATTTATCAGAAAAAATGGGGTTCATGATGCATAAAAAGGTGGTTTCAATGAACCTGGCGGCCTGCTATGACTCAATTGGAGATTATAAAAATGCCTTGTTTTATTTTAGAAAATATAAAAGTGCCAGCGATTCATTAAAAAGTGTAGAGATCGAAAAAAAGGTAACAGAAGTTGAAGAACTTTATCAGAATGAGAAAAAGCAGAAAGAAATAGAACTGCTCGAAAAAGACAAGGAGCTGCAAGAGACAGAGATGATAAGGCAAAAGACACAGAAATATGCTTTTGTCGGAGGTTTTGTTTTAATGCTTGTTATAGCTTTTCTGGCTATTATGAGTTACCGCAAAATAAGGGCACAGAAGCATGTGATCTTAGAAAAGAACGTGGTATTAAATCAGCAAAATGAGGAGATCACGGCTCAGAGAGATGAGATAGAAGCCCAACGGGACGAGATCACGGTTCAGCGTGATGTTGTAATTCTGCAAAAAGACCATATCGAGGAACAGAAGAAGGAGATCATGGACAGCATTACATACGCGAAACGCATACAACAGGCAATGCTTCCTGACCTTAATCGGGTTCTCAGTCTCCAGTCGGCAGCCGGCAGTCTGCAAACCGACCAGGTCATTGCAGACTGCGGACTGAAGACAGCAGACTATTTTGTTTTATTCAAACCAAAAGATATAGTTTCCGGCGACTTTTACTGGGCAACAAAGATAAATGAGTGGCTGATCGTCACTGTTGCGGATTGTACAGGACACGGCGTTCCCGGCGCTTTTATGAGCATGCTGGGCGTTTCGTTCCTGAATGAGATAGTACGTAAAAAAGAGGTCACAAAAGCGAGTGATGTGCTAAACCATTTAAGGGAATCAATAATTGAAGCCTTGCAGCAAAAAGGCACATCGGGCGAACAGAAGGACGGGATGGACATAGCGTTGTGCGTACTGAATACTGAGACGAATGTTCTGCAGTTTGCAGGGGCGAATAATCCTTTATACATAGTAAAAAGTCAGAAGATAGCAGCAGTAGCAGCTGCAGGAGGCAGTGAAGAAGGTGAACGGAAAACTGCCGCTGCAACTGCCGCTGCCGCTATCGATGGCCAACTGACGGAAGTAAAGGCCGACAACCAACCTGTTGCGATATATGAAAACATGAAGCCGTTCACGTACAACGAAATTAAGGTAAATCCCGGTGATACAATTTATCTTGCCAGTGATGGTTATGAGGATCAGTTCGGAGGTCCAAAGAATAAAAAATTCATGGCAAAAAAATTAAAGGAATTGCTGGTAAGTATTGCAGACAAACCTATGCATGAACAGCAGGTAATTCTTAACAAGACTTTCGAAGAATGGAAGGGCGGATACGAACAGATAGATGACGTGACAGTTTTGGGGCTGAGGATAAATTAATTCTGCATTACGCAATAGAGAGAAACCTTTATGACCCAAATTTCAAGCCCCAAGATCCAAGTCCCAAGACCTAAGCCCCAAGGGAAGTTTCCTTGGAATTTTGGCCTTGGAATTTGAGACTTGGTTCCTGTTTGTTAAAACCCAAACCTAATGATGTCCTCAATATTTTCAGCCATTTTGGTTTCGCTGTGACTTTCGAGAAAATGAAGGATCTCGTCGGGTGTAAGTGCGGAAATGCGCTGCAGGGTGTCTTGTCTAAGACTTATTATTTCACCAAAACAATTTAAACCGGATCTGAAATTTTGTTCCGCCTTTGCCTTTGTTTCAGCAGGCAATCCCTTGCACAGAATTTCAACAAGTCCTGCCTTTTCAATTTCTGCAAGAGGAATTTTCTCTCTTTCAACGGCCTCGTTTTTCCATTGTGCCATCTGGTTTATGAGAGAATCGAAATGCTTCTTGATTTCAGTTGAAATATTGTTGCGGTACGAAATATTGCATGCCCTGAACAATGTTACTGCATCACTAAGTTCTTTTGATGACAGGAATTTCGGACTAAGTTTACGTGGGTATTCGAGCAGGT
>CAZEWB010000205.1:0-6752 GCA_964515655.1 uncultured Bacteroidales bacterium | reverse complement strand
CATTCATGCGGTCAGGGCTCTGTTGAACAGTTCCTGGAGGGCAAAAGTGAAATTTCAGTTCAGCTTTACAAACACTTTATTGCTACATACAAAAAAATTGGGAAGTTTGATTTTCACCCTGCAAAAACACGTATAGCCCTTACCTCACGCATCCGCTTTGCTGCAATAAACAGACTTGGAAAAGATTTCCTCGAAGGTCATCTTGTAATTTCGAAGAATTTTCCTGAGTCAAAATGTTTTCACAGGATAGACCATTTCGGAAGTTCTTATGTACATAATTTCAGACTTTATAAAAAAGAAGATGTGTCAGATGAACTTATCGGTTATATGAAAATGGCATTCGATGAGGGATGTGATAAAAATAATTGACAATGAGAACAACAGTAATATCATTATTATTAATCATATTTTCAATAACCATGAAAGCACAGGATAAAGGCATAGGGCCGGTAAAAAACTTCGATGTAAAAAAGTACATTGGCAAGTGGTACGAAATTGCACGTTTCGATCACTCTTTCGAGAAAGGTCTGGAGAATGTTTCAGCGACATATGAATTCAGGGACGACGGAAAGATAAGCGTCTTTAACAGGGGAATTAAAAACGGCGAAGAGAAGAATATCACCGGAAAAGCGAAGCTGAAAGACAACAGCGGGACAGGGTTTCTGAGGGTCTCGTTCTTCTGGTTCTTCTATGCGGATTACATTATATTTTACCTTGATCAGGACTATCAGTATGCAGTAATAACAACGTCTAAAAAATATCTCTGGATATTATCAAGGCAGGCAACGCTTAGCGAAGAGATCAGGGATAAGCTTACCGGAATTGCCCGCGACAAAGGATTTGATACAGAGAAACTTATTTGGGTAAAACAGAATTAACTCCATCGCCCTGTCATTCTGTTTGTTATAACTTTTTTGTTGAAATTCCCCAAAAAAAACAATATTTTTTTAATTGTGTATTAAAAATATCCCTACATTTGACTGTTTTTATTAATGTTTTTGTAAATGAATCTTTTTATTGGAAACCTTGATTACAGTATCAGGGAACAGCAATTGCGCGAATTATTCGAAGCTTATGGCGAAGTAACTTCAGCCAAAGTAATCACCGACAAACTCTCCGGCCGCAGTAAGGGCTACGGATTTGTTGAAATGAGTAACGATGCCGAGGGCGAACAGGCTATTGCCGCATTGAACGGCCAGCAGGTTAAGAATCGCAACATTTCGGTTACTCAGGCACGTCCGAGAGCTGAAGGCGGTAACGACAGGGGTTAACAAGCGTATCCTGTAAAGTTATTTCCTGTTCCCGGGTTTTATCCACAGGATATATCCCGGGTTCAGTTTCTGTTTTATTTTTATCTGTTGAGAAAAGTTTATAATTTTTTCTTCTCCTCTTCACATATTCATTTGATATTTCTATACATTCGCAAAAATATTTTTTTATGTTTTGGCGTATTTTTATTGTTCTCTTCCTTGTTTCATTAAGCCTGCATTCGCAGGACACTATTGTAAATTATTATAAGAACGGAAAAAAACAAAGCGAAGGTCTGTGGTACAAGGGAGGCGAACTGGGCAGGTGGAAGTATTACGACAAAAAGGGCAACATTGAATACGAGGCCGACATGTACTTTGGTGAGGTAGGCGGAAAATTTATTTATTACTGGCCTTCGGGACAGAAGAAAAACGAAGGAGAGATCTTTTACGGTCTTCAGCGCAATCAATATACCGAATGGTATGAAAACGGAAAGATAAATATTTCCGGCCAGTATAAATCAGGGAAAAAAGACAGCATATGGACCATCTACTATGATAACGGGAAAAAACAAAAGGAGATTAAGTACGAAGCGGAAAAACTTCCCCGCACATTAAATTCATGGGCATACGATGGCGTGCAGATGGTTAAAAACGGTAATGGTTCATTCAGGGAAACAGGCGCCAACGGCAAGACTCTTTCCGAAGGACAATTCAAGAACGGTCTTGAAGAAGGTGAATGGACATACTATTATCCTTCAGGCAATATGCGTGCAAAAGGTTCTTTCGTTAACGGCGGATACGTGGGACAGTGGACATGGTTGTACGAGGACGGAAAAAAGAAATCGGAACTGAATTACACCAGCGGCAAGAATACCATCTGGTATCCCAACGGCAACATCGAAATGGAAGGAACGCTCAAGGATACGCTTAAAGAAGGCCTGTGGACTTTCTATTACGACAACGGGAAAAAGGAACTTGAAGGAAATTACAAAAACGGAAAACGAGAAGGCGTTCACACAAAATATTTCGAAAGCGGAAAAAAACTCAGCGAGATCACTTTCGTGAACGGATTAAAGAACGGCCCTGCAAAATGGTATTTAGAAACCGGAAAACCTGACATTGACGGGAACTTCGAGAATGACATTCAGAACGGGAAATGGACATACTGGCGTTTAGACGGAGGTAAAGGAAATGAAGGAATTTATGTGGACGGGAAAATGGACGGAGTTTGGACATGGTGGTACCAGAACGGGGAGAAATGGAAAGAAGTGACTTATCAGGAAGGGATAAAGAGCGGTCTTAACATCGTTTATTACGAAAACAAACAGATCTCTCATAAAGGGAATTTCCTTGACGGCAAAGAGACAGGACCCTGGGAAATGTTTTACGATAACGGAAAGAAAAAAATGGAAGGAACCTTCGTAAACGGCACCATGGTCAACAAATGGACAGGCTATTTCGAAAACGGGAACAAGAAATACGAAATGACCTATAAGGACACTCTTCCCGAAGGTCAGTCGCTGCACTGGTTCGAAAACGGTAATATGCAGTCCGAAGAAAATTTCGTGAATCACAAATACCACGGGGTCTACAAAACATGGCACGAGAACGGCAAACCCTGCATGGAAGGCTCATACAAGAACGGTGAAAAGGACGGTTCATGGTCAATTTACAATGACTTTGGCATTATAACAAGAAAAGAAGGATATAAAAGCGGGCGTTCGCACGGTAAATGGACAACATGGTACAAGAACGGGAATGTTCAGACTGAAGCGTCATACAAAGAAGGCCTGAAAAACGGCACTATCCGTTGCTATTCAGAAAACGGGGAAGTTATTTACGAAGCTGTTTATAAGGACAATAAACTGGATAAGGTAATCAGGGAGAAACCGCAGTAAGTCTGGTCACAAGTCTGCAATTGACAGTCGGCAGTCTGCAATTGGCAGTCGAAAGTCTTTCTACGGGACTTTCGACTTTCAGACTTTCGACATTTTTTTACCATATCCTGAAATCAAACTCCAGGTTTTCCCGGCGGGTTGTGGGGCGTTGTTTGCCTCCTGAGAGTTCGCTTACTTTTTTATAAACGTATTCCTGGATTTCGCTTATCAGGATCATTCCGTCCTTGTTTTTGTCGGCAGCATTTTCTTTTATGCCGGAAAGAAAGCAATAGGTGAACAGTCCGTTCTTCCATGCCTCGCCTTCCATTGCGAATTCAGCACCACCGGCAGATGAAATAATTGTTGCGCCTGTACCTCTGCGCAGATCTGCAAAAAGATCGGAAGCAAGCTGGGCCGACTGCGAAAGCCCGAAGCCATTCTTTGCAACAGCGCCTACAGTTCCCCCATCGCGGAAAGTTACTTCTGTTACTTCGGTCTTTATGTTATCAGCCAGTGAATATTCGTCCTTGTCCAGTTCGCCGGAGTGGCATGAGTCCATAAAAAAGAGTTTGCGTATAGGTTTTATTCCGTCCAGCAATTGTTCAAGTTCTTCGTATGCAATTCCGCCTGATGCAGGATTCATGAAGTCCATGTTATATGTGCCGAAATAGTAGTTCATGTCATTATCAAGCACACCATGTCCTGCAACGAATACCATTACAACATCTTTGGTTTGTGCCTGTGCAAGGAAAGTTTTTTTAAGGTCCAGAATCGCTTCGCGCGTTGCCTGTTCGTTTGTGATCTCCTTTACATAAACCTTGTTATAAAGGCTGCAAGTGGCAAAGAATTTTGCGACATCACCGGCATCTTTTGCAGCAAAGTTGAGGTTGAACTTCGGATCCTTGTACTTCGAAACACCAATTGATACAAGGTACAGGTCGGGTTTGTCGGTTGCATTATTTATTACATTGAATGTTTCTTTAAGGGATTCGGCGCCCTTGCTGTTAAGCACAGAAACCTGAACTTTATTTTTTCCGGGGCACAACTGAATGTCAAGAGCGGTGCTGTAATCTTTAAGATTCTTTGTTTTAAGGCTTATACCCTGAGTACCATAAACAGGAACGTCATTAACATAAACATTAAGGCGGTCGAGTTCGTATTTATCATCTGTCGCTTTTATATTAACATGAACGTTTTGTTTTACGGCATCGTAATTATAGTTTTCTAACGAAAGCACGGGCAGGTGTATGTCGCCCGACAACTGGCTTTCTTCCATGCCCATTCTTTTAAGGCGTTTCTGATAGGCCATGTAATAAGCTTTGATCACTTCCTCATTTGCCATGCTCAGTTCTTTCATAATAATATCAGGCCGATTGTATTTAAGGTCGAACTGTTCAAAAGGGAAATATTTAGATTCAATTGCTTTTCCCTGATTCACATGATATCCGACGTAACGGCTTCCCCTTTTTGAGCTTGTAAAATAACCCTGTTCATCCCAGATTATCCACTCATTATTTTCATCTACAAAAATCGAGACAAGAGGATAAATATCATTGCTGAATATTTCTGTAAAATACAATTTATATGAATAACATTTGTAATCGTTTTTCACAAGTTCTTCAATAACTTTCAGCCATGCTTCTTTTGTGGGTTGAAGGGACACATCATCAACACCTATTTCTTTAAAGACACTTTTGTAGAGAGAATATTTTTTCATTTCTTTACACCAGTCTGCAACAGATCCCTGGTTACTTACCGGCTTTCCTTCACCCATCTTATCAAGCGGCCATATCTTGATCGTTCTGTCGTTACTGGCCGACACAAGCCATTTCCCGTCTGCGGTTATTGAAACACCCTCTATATCTCCAACGTGTCCTACAAAACGTGAAACTTCCACACCATTATAATTATATGCCCTGAGCGTACCATAGGAAGCTCCTGAAATAATGTAATGACCGGCAAAAGTAAAAGAGCGGTGTTCATCACCGTTCCATCGTTCGAGAGGAATAGAGTCAACCTCTTCCTTGCCTTTTATGATATATAATCCCCCGTCGAGAGCATCGCCAATTCTGTAGCGCTCAAGTTTAAATCCGTTCTGCTGTGTAACAGGACGGGGCCAGGCGGGCCCTTTTTCGGGTTTTGATGTGGTTTTATTTACCATATCGAATTGTTTGTTGTATTCAGAAAAACCAAAATTACCTGTCCATTCGTCTGAATAAGCAATTTTAAGATCGGCCACAGATGCGGCATATATGATATTGCCTTTAGGCGATATCCTTTTAAGAAGTTCGGGTTTTTCATTTTTCCCCTTCAGGCGGACAATCATTACCTCATCTCTGTCACCTCCGGCAATTGCGTATGTTTCATTATCGATAAAAGCACCTGCCAGAACAGAGTTGTCAAAATCTGTGAAATCAGCATAATTTGTCCATCCTGTTGAATCCACTTCTATCACAGAGATCGTACGTTCGTTTCCACGTCCGGAGGAACCTAAGAGGACCTTTTTGCTATCAGGTGAAAATGAAGCAAAAATAAATTTCATATTCCAGGTGGCTTCTGCTATAGCTTTGAAATCGGCATTATACATTGTAAGAAATGTGTCAGCAACAGCCATCATATATTTTCCGTCGGGCGACCATCCAACACCTTCCGCGGGTATCTGTTCATAATAATGGTCGCATCGCAGAGTATCTTTTTTATCAAGTTGCCAAAGCTTAATCCGGCCATACATGTCTGCTGAAATAAAACGGTCACCGTGAACAGCAATATCCAGAACGTCATCTTGCCATCCTAATTTCAGATTCGGATCAGCCTGGTTATAGCGCATTTTTATTGAACGTGTTTCCAGGTCCCAAAGAATAAGGTCGCTTTCACCGCTTCCGGCCAGCAGGCCTTTTCCGTCAGGTGTAAATGTCAGTGCATGGACAACATTATTTATACCTTTCAGCAGGAACAATAGTTTCCCGGTCTTAAAGTCATATATCCTGATATCTCCGATAGGTTCTGATTCGCCGTCACTGCCAAACCAGCCGCCTGTTGCAAGATATCTGTCGTCGGGCGACAAAGCCATTGAATAGATCATCCCATTACTTCCTGTACCGATCTCGCCGAGTATTTCACGGACCATTTCACCTGATTCGATGTCCCACACTTTAATAGTTTTATCGAAGCCACCTGTTATGATCTGCTTTTTATCAGATGTCACTATAAGAGATCTCACCTGCCCTTTATGGCCATCGGGATTTATTACAAGGAAGGGCTTGCTTTCCTGTGAAAACAGGCTGTTGCCAAGAATGAACAAAATAGCAATTATCAGATATTTTCTCATAACCGGAATTTTGCACAAATATAAAACATTTTTAACTTTGTTGGAGTATTTTCAAATTCAAACACTTAACAAATAACACTTAATTTCAAATAAATGTCCTACATTCACTTAGATCTTAAATATTAAGTGTTATTTGTTAAATGTTTTTTATAATTTCTCAGAATAACAACTATATATGAGATTCCGGGTCTGAGCCCGGAATGACGTAAGGATGTTTGTTTTTAATGAACAATGCCAAATGTTCAATTTTCAATGAGCAATAAAAACAAAAATCCCGAACAGAAATGATACTTGTAC
>CAZEWB010000204.1:3170-6773 GCA_964515655.1 uncultured Bacteroidales bacterium | reverse complement strand
GTACTCGTCGGGGGTTATTGACATTCAATCCCTTCGGGATTGTTAAATGATTCCAGCAATTATTAGTTTATTCGAATATATTTGCTGCCGCACTATAATGGACAAGTCAGATGATATTTTATTTATTACTCGTGATCATGCTCCTCTTTCTTCGGGTCCCCCGGCTTTCGGCAACACGGAGGAAGTTTTTCGTAAGCAACGGGATCAGCAGCAATGTCGTCAGCATCATGTCCCACCTTGGAAATTGCAAGACGAAGTTTGTCGGGATCTGTCTTTTTAGGGTTGTAGACCACCTTTACTTTCTTGGTCTCGTTGTCAAGGACAGCACTTACAACACCCTTTTCGTAGGCAAGTACTTTTTCTATCCTGTCCTTGCACATACCGCATTGAGCGGATGTCATTATTTCAATTTCAGCATTTTTTTTCTGGGCAAAAGCCGGTGTAACTGCCATTAGCATTGCAATGATCAAAAGTTTTGTTTTCATATTATTTGTTTTTTGTGTGACATTTCGTAATTACTTGTGCAGTCTTTAGCCGCAGATTACACAGATTTTCACAGATTATTTCTGTGTAATCCGTGCAAATCTGTGGCAAAATACAGCGCTTCATATTATTTTTTTGTTTGTTTTACTTTATATACAGGAAAGTACAACGCATAGCCCCCGCGCGCACCCTTCGACACGCCTGCATTATTTTTTTCAATAAGCCTTTTCTTGTCGCTTGCAGGCGGCTCAGGGTGACGCCCTCTTTTTAGGTTATTATTCTGGGTCATACTTACTCGATTTTAAAACGGAGGCCTGCATAAAAAGTACGTCCCATAATAGGTCCCCAGATAAGCGAGGCATCAAAATCACTGCCAAAAGGATCATGGTGCGCGATTACAGGGTGCATCTGCATAAAGTCAGTTATGTTTTCGGCACCCGCATATATGTCCCACTTCTTAAAGCGACGTGTTATCTGGGCATGAATTATTATATACGACGGAAAAGTTTCTTCTCTTCTGAACTCGACCGGTTTGAGTACTGTAGACGGGATCCTCCCTCCGCTGTTCCACAGGAATGTTCCGTCGAATGACCACTTTTCGAAATGCGTGGTATATGTAGGCGAGAACAATACTTTTACCGGACTCACAAGAGGCTTCTGTTTAAGGCCTGTTTTGTATGCCTGCTTCATATCATTGTAGCGCACTGCCACAGTATACTCAAGCCCTTTTTCGAAAGTTTGTGTAATGTTCAACTGAAAACTGTTGCTGTAAGATGCTTTGTCGGGATTGTACACATATACGGAATAAGGATCAGTATCAATATCTGCAACGATCTGGTTCACGAAAATCGTACGGAATGCATCAGCGCTCAGAACAGTTTTTTGTCCAAAGACAAGGAAATCGCCGGTCAAACTGAATCCCGTGTTCCATGCCTCCTCCATTCCGAGGTCCTGCGAAACATACCAGTTGCGCGAGGAAGCCATAAGGCCGAAATTTTCTGCAACAGGAAGTGAAGACCTGTAGCCTTTTCCAGCAGAAGCCCTTATAGCCCAGCGCTCACTGAAATCGGACTTCAGGTGAATACGTGGTGTAACCATCAATCCGTACAAGTTGTGATAGTCTGTTCTCAATCCCGCAATAATTTGCAGAATACCGTCGAAATGCCTTGTGTACTGTATAAAAGCGCCGGGAACTGATTCGGTGATATCATCAAGCGGATACATGCTGAAGCTCTGGCTGTAATTATCGTAAATATAACTCAACCCGGTTTTGATAACGTTTTCCGAACTACCGATATATGTCTGAAAAATTGCATTTATGTATGCGCTTTTTTGTGTTGCATTGTAGAAATTCCTTCCGTACTTTGTGGCAAAATCGTGATAAGTGGCTGAAGTCTGAATGCCTATACTCGTCCCGGGCCTTTTCAGGAAGAAGCCGTGCTTCGCTACAATATCGGCCTTTTTATTAATTATCTGCAATCCGTATTTTTCGGAAGTACCGAAATCATCATTGCGACTTATCCCGGTTTGTCCGCCAAGACGGTCGTCGTAATTGACACGCACCATATACTGATTGCATATTTTTCCTGGGATCTCATATTCCCAGCGGTGCATAAGATTGGCCTGAAATCCCTGCGGTACATCTGCAAAACCGTCGTGATTGTTGTCGACCATTTCGGGCATAAGACCGGCATTAAAAAGTGTCATCGTCGAGAGAGTATCTGTTATCCGGTATGATGTCCACATGTTTATCTCACTTCTGCCCTCCGAACTTCCGAACAGATTAAGGAAAAACTTTTCGCTTTTTGATGGCTTTTTGAATTCAACATTTATCTGACCTGTTATACTTTCGTAACCATTCTCGACAGAAGCTGCTCCTTTTGAGACCTGGACGGATTGCAGCCACGGCCCCGGGACGTAAGTCAGCCCGAAAGGATATGAAAGTCCCCTTATCATCGGCATGTTCTCTGCCATGATCTGTGCATATATCCCCGCCAGTCCTAACATCTGTATTTGTTTTACACCTGCAACAGCATCTGAATACGAAACATCAACTGTAGCACTGTTCTCGAAACTTTCCGACAGATTACAGCAGGCAAGGCGCTGCAGTCCCGACGTTGTTATTACTTCGGTCTTTATCGGATTCATTTTATTTATATATTCTCCCGACATCCGTTCACTCACCTTCACTTCCGACAACTGCAACGTCGGCTCAATAATTATGTTGATGTCCTTTTGTGCATCGGGGATACGTATAGTATCTGATAAATAACCCACAAAACTCACAATCAGTTCTGCATTGCTGCCTTCGGGTTTTTTAATTTTGAACTTCCCTTTTTCATTTGTGGAAGATCCTTCTGTTGTTCCTTTCCAGTACACATTGGCTCCGGGAAGAGGCATAAGACCCTTTGCGGCATCCCTCTCGTATACCGTCCCTGTTAACACCTGCGCATTAAGAAATACAGGAAACACAATTAATATAAAAACTATAAGCCTCATTCTCTTCTGATTTAAAAATGTAAAAACAAACAGGACTCAGAAAGAAAAGAGGGATCAGGTTCTTAAGTTACAATTTGAAATGTAAATAGGCGGAGGATAATATTTCCCTGAAAAAACGGGATATGCAAAAAGAAAATTGGCGGAATTCGGATTGAAAATGCTTATTACAGGTACATCAACATCAGCAATGATCTTTTCGAACGAAAAAGTTGTGACGGACGAAAACATGTACACTGTGTGATGACATTTGTGAAATTCCTCGGCAAGTTCTGATTCATGACAACATGACTGGACTTTGTGGTTCTCGTTGCAGCAATCGTCAATACTAAAAAAGTCTATGTCGCTGTGGCTGCAAAAAGAACAATCGTGACGGGTTACCGAAACTCCTGAGATAACAAATCCCACCGGAAGAAGGAATAAAACGAGAATAATATTTTTTATCAGGCTTTTCACAGTTCAAAGTTAGTAAAACAGTATCCTTATTCCTAAAATGAAATGCTAAAATATTTAAAAAAACGGAATGATTTTACGAATGAACTGTAAACTGAGACAAAAACATATTAATTTTGCATAAAATCTCATCTTATGGCTTTCATCCACCCAATTGTGGCATGTAGATAT
>CAZEWB010000204.1:0-3160 GCA_964515655.1 uncultured Bacteroidales bacterium | reverse complement strand
TGTGTTGGGTGTGTTTGGTTTTGGTTGTCATTTTCACAGATCAATGTGTCTGATATAAAAGACAAGGCATCAAAAAAGGTAGAAAAGAAAGTAGAAAAGAATATCGACAAAGGAGTAGATAAGGCTATAGATAAAACTGAAGAAAAAATTGAAGATGCTGTAACCAAAAAAGACAAAAGTGTTGACGAAAACGGGCAGAACACCGAAAACACGGGAAACGAACAAAACAATAACGAAAATGTAACTGTTTCGGGAAACGTCAAACCTGACGACGACCCAAAACTTACCAGTTACACAAAGTACGATTTTGTTCCCGGTGACCAGATATTGCTTTACGAGGATTTCTCGCAGGATGCTCTTGGTGATTTTCTGGCATTATGGACAACTAACGGTTCAGGCGAGATCCGTACGCTTAATAACTACCCCGGCAACTGGCTTTATTTCTCTTCCGATCAGAGCGTGTACTGTCTGATGAAAAACCTTGTATTGCCCGATAATTTCATCTTTGAATTCGACCTTGTTGCTCCCCCTGCCTCCGAAGATAATCCCCAATGCGGCATGTACCTTAGTTTCTTTTATACAACAAACGACTGGCTTACCAACGAACTTCTGCCGGGAGATATGGGTTTTCATGTTAACATGACTGATGCCGATTGGGTTGCCAATGGGTACATCAATCAGGAATACCTGCCCGAATCAAGAAGCGAGCTTGCTCCTGTTCCAATAAATAAACTCACTCATGTAATTGTCTGGGTTCAGAAAAGACGTGTAAGAGTTTACCATCAGGGACAGAAAGTGATCGACGGACCGACAGCTCTGCCTGAAGGCGGAAAATACAACAGGTTTCGCTTCAGCGAATGGGGATACGGCGAAAGCAATTGTTTCGTTACCAATCTAAAGATCACGACAGCCGCACCCGACACGCGCAGCAAACTCCTTACCGAAGGCAAGATCATTTCGTATGGAATTTATTTCGACAGCGGAAAAGACGTTGTAAAAGCGGAGTCATACGGCGCCATTAACGACATTGCAAAAGTACTGAAAGAAAATCCTACCGTTAAAATAATGATAGTAGGCCACACCGATTCAGACGGTGACGATGCAGGCAACCTTGACCTTTCGAAACGCAGGGCGGCAAACGTCAAGAACTCGCTGGTTAAAGACTTTGGTATTGACGCATCACGTATAGAAACTGACGGAAAAGGCGAAACAGCGCCAATAGCCCAGAACGACAGTCCTGAAAACAAAGCAAAGAACAGGCGTGTTGAATTTCTGAAAAAATAATATTCCTGTTGTGGTATAAAAGTTGCTTACAAAGCGAAAAACGTTACATGAAACAATTTGCATTACTCATACTTTTTCTGACAGGCTTTACCGGTATCCGCGCCTGTGAAATAACACTCGAAGTAGATAAAGGGGCCAAGGAAAAATATATTGCAGGCGACGAAATTGTTATAAAAGTAAGTCTGAAATTCTCACACAGAGTATGTAACACTTCGCTCGAAGATACAAAATACGAAGTTAAGGGTCTTGAAATTCTGGGTGGTACCGACTGGAAAGAAACATCGATGAATTCGTGGGAACGTAAAATAAAAGTAAAAGTTACAGGCACTCCCGACGGAAAACTGACATTTAATGTAATAAGGACATGCGATAAAGTGGGCGGCTTCGCTACTATGTCGTTTATTTCAAAGCCGGTGAGGGCAAAGAAGACGGCAAAAGCAAAGTAAGGTATTCGGGTCTGTCTTGTCCACTGCTTCTAATTATCCTTTCTTTTTGTCATTCAAGGACTCCTGTAAAAGCAGCCTTTACTTTCACACAGGGAATGACTAATGCCCCCTTCACACAACCCGTCATTCTGTCCTGAATTTAATTCAGGATTGTTTCAGAATCTCTCACCACCCCGCACCCACTGGTATTTGTTAATGAGCATGAGGAGATTCCGGAACAGGTCCGGAATGACGGGAAGGGGGTTTTGGGCAAGTTTGTCATTAGAAGTATTAGCGAAGGGTCTATACATAATTCAGGTTTTTCAGGATGACAACAAGGAATTATTTTGCAAACATCACATTTTTTCTTATTTTTGGGGAAAAGAAAGTTCTCACAAATCCATTTTCCACATTTCAATATACATCTATGAAAAACAATAACGGTACAATGATGCAGTATTTCCACTGGTACTATCCTGCCGATGGTTCTCTCTGGAAAAAGATCGTAAAGGAAGCAACGGCGCTTGCAGAATCAGGAATCACAGCGCTATGGCTGCCTCCTGCATATAAGGGCTCATGCGGCATGGATGATGTCGGTTACGGCGTCTATGATCTTTACGATCTTGGCGAATTCGACCAGAAAGGCAGCATAAGGACAAAATACGGCACTAAAGACGAATACCTTGAAGCCATCCGCAAAGCCCATGATGAAAAAATTCAGGTGTACGCTGATATAGTATTAAATCACAAGGCAGGTGCCGATGATACAGAGCGCGTAGAAGCTAAGAGGGTTTATACCGACAACCGCAACGTTGAATATGGCGAAGCTGCATATATTGACGCATGGACATCTTTTAAGTTCCCCGGAAGAAGAGGAAAGTATTCGAAATTCCAATGGTTCTGGAAACATTTCGACGGCGCTGACTGGGATGAGAACACCAAAGAAAAAGCCATCTTTAAATTTACAATGAAGGATTCGGACTGGGAACCTATCTTAGACCCTGAAGTGGGAAATTACGATTATCTGATGTTCGCCGACATTGATTTCATGGATCCTGATGTGAACAAAGAACTAAGGACCTGGGGCAAATGGTATATTGAATTCACCGGTATTGACGGTTTCCGCCTCGATGCCATAAAGCATATAAAATTCGATTTTTTCAGGGACTGGCTCAGCGATATCCGGTCAGATACAAATAAAGAACTTTTTACAGTGGGCGAATACTGGAATTACAGTTTGCGCATTCTTTTACTGTACCTCGAAAAGTCCGATTACAAAATGTCGCTGTTCGATGCTCCCCTGCACATGAATTTTCACATGGCTTCCAGGGCAGGACGTAATTGCGATCTGCGCAGGATCTTTGATAACACACTATTGCAGGCTCAGCCTTCCTTTACCGTTACAATTGTCGAAAACCACGATACTCAGCCTCTGCAGTCGCTGGAGTCGC
>CAZEWB010000203.1:0-6780 GCA_964515655.1 uncultured Bacteroidales bacterium | reverse complement strand
TGTGTTGGGTGTGTTGGAATCGGTATGGCGTCATTGTATCATGTCGGCGGAGGCGGAAGGATATACAGGTCTGATGGCACAGGAATGTTCATGAAACTTGATGATTTTGGCAATGTTTATGTCTCTCACGGCGGAGTTGAAATGGGTCAGGGACTTCATTCTGTCCTTGCGCTTGGCGTTGCTGATGCCCTGGGAGTGCGTCCTGAGAAAGTTATCATCAACCAGGTGGATACCAATACCTGCCCATGGGATGTAGGAACGCACGCCAGCAGAGGATCGTTCATGGCCGGTAACGTTACTATAAAGGCAGCAAAAGACCTCCGCAATAAAATATTCGAACAGGCAAGATCCCTGTTCCCGGAAATGGTGGAAAAGAACCTGAAGACATTCTGCAAAAAGAATCCGGACTACAAGCCCCCGAAATTTGACATCAGAGAAGCGTCTCTAAAGGGCGATTTTGATATGACCGATGGTTTCGTATTTCTAAAGGATGCACCTGCCGAACCCTGGCTTTGCGTGGAATTAGGCACATTAATGCGTGCGGTTCATTTCAGAAACCAGGGAACAATGCTGGGTACACAGGTATTTTATGACCCGCCGAATGAATTACCCGACTGGCAGAAAGGCTACGGTAACATGTCAGCCTCATATGCCGTTGGCGCACAGGGAGCGGAAGTGGAAGTAGATACTGATACAGGTGAAGTTAAGATACTCCGCATGATCTCGGTCAATGACGTTGGCAAAGTACTGAACCCACAGACACTGAAGGGACAGATGTACGGCGCACTGGCACAGGGGATCGGCTACACTCTCTACGAAGAGGTCCTTACAAAAGACGGTAAGATATTAAATCCCGATTTTCGTGATTATAAGATCCCGACCATAAAGGAAATGGATTTTCCGATAGACATGGAATTTATAGAGACCAACGATAGCGCCGGTCCATGGGGCGCCAAAGGGGTTGGTGAACCCGGCCTTGTACCAACTGCTCCTGCCATTGCAAACGCCATTTATAATGCCATCGGTGTAAGGGTAAGAGATCTTCCTATTACGCCTGAGAAAGTCCTTGCAGCAATCAAAAACAAATAAAGGAAACTGATAGTGTATGAAAAAAATATCTCTTCGAAATACGAAAAAAGACATACGAATTTACGAATTACGAAAACAGTTGTACCTATTCGTAATTCGTATATTCGTACAAAATTCGTAATTCGACAGAACATTGAACAGCTGAACAATTAAACAATTAAACAAATAAACACCCATGAGCAAAGCATCAGAGGAATGGGCCAAAAGGCCTTTCGGTCGTGTGATAACCGAAGAAGAAATGAAAAAACGTTCACATCCGGCGTGGCCATACATTTACTTTAATCCGGGGACACCCGTCGCACCTGAGAAGGTGGATAAGATCCTTAAAGGTGTCATCGATATTCATATCCACGGTGCACCCCTTGGTGGTTGGCTTCCCGGAAGACCTACAATGGTTGAGACCTGCATAGAAGCAAGTGAGGCCGGGATGAAAGCGCTGGTATTCAAAGACCACAATACCATGTCAAATAACTGTGCAATAATCATCCAGGATTTCCTTAACAGGATGGCTAAAGAAAAAGCAAAAGCGGGGATCGAATTTAAACCGGTGGAAGTATATGGCGGGATCGTTCTGAACGAAACAGTGGGAGGAATGAATCTGAAGGCAGTAAAAACATGTCTGGGGTATGGTAAATGCAAGGAAGTATGGCTTCCCTCCCTTGATGCAAAGCATCAGAGGCAGGCAATGGGAGCTAAAGGCGGTATCTCCGTTGCGGATGGAAAAGAGCTTACGCAGGAAATGAAAGATATCCTCGACCTGTTGGCTCAGTACAACAAGAATTCCAAAGGTGAAAGAGTATCATTGTCAACATGCCATGTGTCGAATGAAGAAAAAGTGGCTGTTTTGAAATATGTGAAGAAAAAGAAAATGGATATTGATGTTCTTCTTGACCATGTGACACAGGAAATGACAATACTAAACCCTGCAGAGGCAAAGGAAATGATAGACCTTGGCGGATATCTTGAATTTGCTGAATGCTCATGCGTTCCATGGGCGGGTATGCAGGACTGGATCATTGCCTTTGATTATTCGTTTGCTTTGATAAAAGAACTGTTAAAAGAAAAAGGGCCGCGACAACTGGTGCTGACAACTGATGCAGGCCAGCCCGGTAATAATCCCGTTCCCGGTTGGAGAATGTTTATTAAAACCCTGCTGGCACAAGGTGTGAGCGAAACCGATATAAATATAATGGCAAAAGAAGTACCGGCTAAAATAATCTATGGCTGATACCGGAATCATAAGCGAAATAAAGCGTTTTGCCACTCACGACGGGCCGGGTATACGGACTGCCGTATTTCTGAAAGGCTGCCCGCTGAGTTGTAAATGGTGTTCTAATCCTGAAACGATAAGCAGGGACATACAACTTTATTTTATTCCGAACCGCTGCAGAAATTCCGGAACATGTGTTGACGCCTGCCCTGAAAAGATCATTACAACGGATATTGAAAATAAGATCGCCCGCGACAAGTGCACCTATTGTATGAAATGTGTTGAAAACTGTATATACGGGGCTTTTCAGCAGGTCGGAAAAGAATACTCTGTTGATGAGATCGTTCATGAAATAAAAAAGGACCTTCCCTTCTATGGAGATAACGGAGGTGTCACATTAAGCGGTGGCGAACCTCTTTTTCAGCCTGAGTTTTCAATTTCCATATTAAAAAAATGCAGGGAAAACGGGATCTCAACTGTGCTGGATACTTCAGGATTTGCAGGACGGGAGATCATAGATGAAGCGATAAAATATACCGATCTCGTTTTGTATGATATCAAGCATATGGATTCCGAAAAACACAGGAAAGAAACTGGACAGGGAAATGAGATCATACTTGAAAATGTAAAACGTATATCTTCTAAAACCAACATTAGAATATCGCTGCCGCTGATACCCGGTTTTAATGATGATGAAAAGAATATCACGGAAACAGCAAAGTTCGCACGGTCATTGAATATAGGGTATATCGACATCAACCCCTTTCATTCACTGGGCATATGTAAATTCATGTATCTCGGCCTGGATAGTCCCTATGGTGATTATAAACCGTTAACAAAGGAAAATGTAATAAGAACAAAAGAAATAATTGAACAATTTAAAATAAAAACAACAATAGGCAGAATGATGTGATTCATGGCCTATAGAAAGGAGAAAACATGGCAAATTTAAGAACAGAGTTTTGCGGTCTCGAAATTAAGAATCCTATCGGTGTTACATCGTGTGATTTCGGTGGTCATGAGAGACTGCTGAGAAGGTGTACTGAACAAGGTATAGGATGGATAATCGGAAAGACCGTGCACAAGATCGACGGGCCTCATCGCTGGCCGCGTCCTTATTTTTATTCACTCAGGCGTTTCGGCAACGACCTTAAGGATGCATGGGTATGCAGCCAGATGTTCCATAACATGCCTTATGAAAAATGGCTGAACGAAGAACTTCCGAAATGTTTAAAGACCTGCAAAGAACAGGATGTCCTTTATATCGGCTCGTGCTCAGGTATCGGTGCTGACCCTGAAACCTGGATTCCATTTTTAAAAGATATGGAAGCAGCCGGTGTCAAAATGGTGGAACTCGATACCGGCGGTCCTCATGCTACTTTCGGTGCAGTTGATGCTCATAAAGCAGTTGGCGCACCCCTTGCAATGGACCCCGATACAGCTTACAAGGTCACCAAAGCATGTGTGGATGCGGTAAAGATACCGATCATGTTCAAAATGACGCCTCAGTGCGTTAATATGGCCGGTGTTGCTCTTGCAGTTGAAAAGGCAGGTGCAGCAGCCATCTCGGCAAATAACGCATTCTACGGCTGCTGGATCGATCATGAGACCGGAAGTTTCTTTGGTGTGCCCTCCTCTATGGGCGGACTGATAGGAAGGCCCTGGCAGTTATTCTCCCTGGCAAAGGTCATGGAAATTACAGCAACTGTAAAAATTCCCGTTCTCGGCGGCGGTGGCTCCTATACATACGATGACTGTGTAAGATATCTTATGGCAGGCGCAGGAATTTCAGGTCTGTGCTCCTCTATCTATTCAAGAGGCGTTGGCGTTCTTAAAGAATGTGTGGACGGGCTGAATGAGTTTATGGACAAAAAAGGCTATAAATCTGTTAAAGATTTCCAGGGTTGTGTTGTAAAGGATTTCCAGTACCTGAGGGAATGGAAAAGGGAAGATCCCATGGCTGAACTCACACCGGTCATCCCGAAATTCAACCAGAAAAAATGCAACATGTGCGGTATCTGCGTCACAGTATGCCCTTATGGCGCCCTTACCGGAGACAAAAAAACACATAAGGTCCCTGACCTGAAGAGGGAATATTGTTTCGGCTGCGGCTGGTGCGTTGGTCATTGCAACAGGGATGCCATAGAATGTATCCATGCAGAGACCGGCGAAATGATATGGAACGGCTACGGTACTATTAAAGACTGGGTGAAATAGGCCCTCGTTACACAATATAAAACATTTAAGACCCAAGTCTCAAATTCCAAGACCCAAATTCCAAGGAAGCTGTCCCTTGGGGCTTAAGGCTTGGATTTTGGATCTTGTTATGTGGTTTTGCATTAAATTGTCTGAACCGCCAGCCCTGATCCCCACTTGTCCTTCTGAGCGAAGCGAAGAATCTATAGTACAACATTACAGACTCTTCGCTCCGCTCATATTGACAAACTTGCCCAAAACCCCCTTCCCGTCATTCCGGACATGTTCCGGAATCTCCTCATGCACAGTAACAAATACCAATGGGTGCAGGGCATTAGAGAGATCCTGAAACAATCCTGAATTAAATTCAGGACAGGATGACGGGTTGGGTGATTGGGGCATTAGTTATTCCCTGCGAGAAAATAAAAGCGTATACTTTTCTAGGGGTCATCAGATTGAACAGAGTGCGGTGAGTGGGAATGAGGGACAAAAAGCATTGGCATAATATAGCAATTTGCAACCACCCCTGGCGCATGCAGCCCAACTCAATGACACCCGATGAAGACAAGCGGAGCGAAGTCTGAATCGCGGTGGAATTGATCCTGACGAAGGAAGGATCAAACCATGACCACAGACCAAACCCGCTGCTATGACCTTAAACCATGACCCGGCATATGTATTTCTTGTTCATAAAAAAAAACCTATTTCCAAAAAATATCTTATCTTTGTCAATGACACTTGATGAAAACGAGCGAAGCGAAGTTTAAATCAAAGTGGAATTGATCCTGAGAGCAGCGAAGGATCTAAAAAATAAATCACTGCTGTTTTAGATGGAGTAGTTCTTTAACATAAAACAACTGTTATGAAAAAACAACGGCTCTATATTGTAAGTTCATTTTACAAAGCAGCCATACTTATTCTTTTCGTTTGCCTCTTTAACACATTATTCGCTCAGTCCGGCGCAAACGACCCGACATTTAACCCGAGCGATATTGGCTATTGTTATGGTGATGGAGCAAATGGAACAGTAGAAGCAATCGCAATACAAAACGATGGAAAAATATTAATCGGAGGTACTTATACATCATACAATGGAACACTAAGAAACCGTATAGCCAGACTAAATTCTAACGGTACACTTGATACCACATTTAATCCTGGAATCGGAACAAATAGTGCAGTATGTACAATCGCAATCCAAAGTGATGGGAAAATAATAATCGGAGGCAATTTTACATCTTACAATGGAATCTCAATAACCCGCATAGCCCGCCTGAATACCGACGGCAGTCTTGATGCCGGATTTAATCCGGGAACAGGTGCAAATGATTATGTTTGGGAAACCGCCCTACAAAGCGATGGGAAAATAATTATTTCAGGCAATTTCACCTCTTACAATGGAACAGCAATCAATCGCATATCCCGCTTGAATACCGACGGAAGCCTTGATGTCACATTTGATCCGGGTATAGGTGCAAGTAATACTATACGTACAACTGAAATACAAAGTGATGGAAAAGTAATTATCGGAGGCTTTTTTAATAATTATAATGGAATAACGAGAAATTACATAGCCCGTCTGAATACCGATGGCAGTCTTGATAGTACATTTAATCCAGGTACAGGAGCAAATGTTTATATTTGGACTATTACCATTCAATGCGATGGGAAGATAATTATTGGTGGCCAATTTACATATTACAATGGAACAGCAAGAAACCGCATAGCCCGTCTGAATAGCGATGGCAGTCTTGATGCCACTTTTGAACCTGGTACAGGTACTGATAGCTATGTATATTCCACTGCCTTACAAAGCGATGGAAAACTAGTTATCGGAGGGTGGTTTACCTCTTACGATGGAACAGCAAGAAACTGCATAGCCCGTCTGAAAAGCGATGGCAGCCTTGATACCACTTTTAATACTGCTATAGGTGCAAATAACTATGTATATTCAACCGCCATGCAAATTGATGGAAAAATAATTATTGGAGGCAATTTTACATCTTGTCAAGGGAATGGATGCAACTATATAACCCGACTGAATAGCGATGGTAGCCATGACAACATGTTTAATCCGGGTTCCGGAGCAAACAATGATGTGGTTACTACTGCTATACAAAATGATGGAAAAATTATTATCGGTGGCCGTTTCACCTCATATAATGAAAACGGATTTAACAATATTGCCCGTCTTAATATAGATGGCAACCTTGATACCACATTTGATCTGGGTACAGGAGCAAATAATTGTATTTACCCAACCACCCCCAAACACACCCAACACA